>NZ_DAIUCO010000202.1:0-9983 GCF_036846085.1 Noviherbaspirillum sp.
GATACGATGTCCGCGCTTGAACAGATTGCTGGTCGGAAAGGCGTCGATCTCGATGCAATACACTTCGCCCGGCTCCATCTGAGTCGGACGTTCCCATGAGTCGCGGTAGCGCGCGCGCAGGATGCCATCGGTGATATTCATTGCGAACCCGTCCGGAAAGTCTTCGTTGGCGGGATGAACGTCGATCAGTTTGAAGGTGAAGTCGGTATCGAAGCAGTTTGACGAAACCCACAGCGTCGCCTTGATCGGGCCGGTGACTTCCACATCTTCCTTCAGCGGCTCCGTTTCGAATACCAGCACGTCCGGTCGTTCGGCGAGCGGGCGGTAAGGGGGCTGCGAGCCGAACACCTTGGGCCCTTCGCGCTGATCGAATGCGCCGCCGAACATCAACGGTTCGCCGGATGTCACCGCGCCGCCGACAGTCGGCACCGGATTCCGCGGATCGTAGCGATACGTCATGCATGCGTCGTCCTCGTTCGGCTTCTGTGTCGAAACCGACCCGTCCGCCCGCAAGTAATACGGCGTCCAGCATGTATCGGGAAGAGGCCAATCGCTCTCCTCGCGCCAGCAGCCGCCGTGCATCATTCGGCCATCTGCGTTCTTGAGGCCGCTGCCGCCGCCCATGACAAACAGTTTGACCTTCGGCACTGTTACACCAGGCATGGCATCCTGTTTCAGGAAGCGATCGAACCATTCGAGCCGCAAATGCAGGTGGTCTTTTGCGAGATTGCCGTCGATTACCGCTTCCGGTCCGAAATCGACATCTCCGGCGTAGGACAGGAAACGGTTTCCATGGGTCCAGGGACCGAGAATCAGGCATACCGGCTTCTGTTTAAGTTTCGACAGGCCGACATAGTTTTCCGTCGCGGTACGGGAGTACACGTCGTACCACGACGACATGATCACCATGGCCGCGTCCGAAAACTTGTCATAGTAGCCTTCCGCATAGAGACCGGGCTGTTTCCAGTATTCGTCGAATGCACCCCGTTGCCATTGGTCGAACAGGTAATCTTCGTATTCGGGCGCAAGGGTCAACGGCGAGTTTCCCTGTCTCCACAAATGCGTCCGGTGCGCCCAGTCCTTGATGTCCACCGATTTGAGTGCAGTCAGCTTTTCCTGGTCGGACTTGACTGCCGGGCTTTCAAGCGCATACTTGAGCGCCCACGTCACTTGCTTGAGTTCGAAGGCGCCGCCTTGCCGGATGCCGCCTTGATAGGCATTCGAAAAGCCGCCGGAATCCATGAACATGGCGACGATGCCCGGTGCCTCCAGGCTTGCGAGCGCAGCCTGGGTATGCGCCGCGTACGACAATCCCTTCGTCCCGATGCGTCCGTTGCACCATGGCTGCTGAAGTATCCATGTGCAGGTGTCATAGCCGTCCTGACCTTCGCTGGTGTACTTGACAAACTCGCCCTCAGATTTATGCCTGCCGCGGCAGTCCTGATACACGACGACGTATCCGTGGCGCGCGAAGAAAGATGCCACCACGTTGCGCTCCATCGGAACTTCCATGCCCAGCGACCGCTCGCTCCTGCTACGGATATGCTTGCCGTATGGCGTGCGCTCAAGAATGACGGGAAAACGCCCCTCGACCGCTTTTCCGTTGCGCGACGGAAGATAGATGTCCGTTGCGAGAGGGACGTTGTCGCGCATGGGAACCATGATGTCCCGAACAACCGTGACGTCGTACTCGCCGGAGTGGGACTGTCCGCTGGAGTCGAAAGAAACAATACTGGAACTTAATGCGGAATGTGCAGTTGCGAAGCGCTTGAGATTCAGCGTTGACATGGTTCTCTTTCTACAGACTTTACTTTTGTGTGTCCGCGAGCCGAATGCGGTGAATGCCCTGCAGCTGGACACGCTGATGTTGACAACAGTTCTGTTGCCGGCGGATAAACGGCGAAGGCGGGCAGCAACGGATACAGCGCGGCGAAGGGGCGCTTTCGCGGTTACAGCACCTGGTGGAGGTGCCGTAACCGTTTCCATTGATTTCGCCGGGGAGGCCTGTTACGTGGCGTTACTTAGCGCTGGTTTCCCGAATGTTCATGGCGTGTGTAAACCCATCGCTGCGCGGCGTGATGGTCAACCCTTTCTTGAACGCCCACGACGCTTTCACGTGAATCAGCGGAATGATCGCACCATCCAGGAGGGCTTTCTGCGCTGCGGCCCGTTGCAGATCAGCGCGAGCCTTCTCATCCAGCGTGATCGCTGCCTTTTCGATCAGGGAATCGACTTCCTTGTTGCTGTACTGGCCGTAGTTATTGGCGCCGAAGCCGCTCTTTGCATCCACGGTATGGGAGACGGAAGAGAGCGGTTGCAGGGAATCACCGGTAACCGCGCCTGTGCCCACCATGAAGAAGCTGAACTCCGACGCGCCGTTGTCACCCTTCGTCGCGCGGCCGATGAAAACCGAATAGGGCATGGTTGACAGATCGACTTTCAAACCGATCTGGTTGAGCGACTGCGCCACCGCTTCGCACATTTTCGCGTCGTTCACGTAGCGGTCGTTGGTGCAATGCATGGTCATCTTGAAGCCGTCCGCATACCCTGCCTCGGCCAGCAGCGATTTGGCTTTTTGCAGATCGAAAGCGGGTAGTTTGAGTGCTGGGTCGTACCCGAAAAAGCTCTTTGGCACGTATTGGTTGGCAGCCTCTCCATCGCCCTTCATCAGGAACTTGATGATCCCGTCGCGATTGATGGCATGCATGATCGCCTGACGCACCTTTGTGTCGCGAAGCGGGTTCTTCGGCAGTGGTGCGCCGGTATTGGACTTGATATATGGAGAGTTGTCGCGGAAGTGGTCGAGTTGGATATAGTTGAGCATGTACGAGGTGGTCGATGCCATCTCGAACTTGCTGCCCTGTCCAAATGAATCCGCGACCTTCGATGTTGCGCCATCGATAAGGTCGACGGTTCCGGCCAGCAGCGCCGATGCGCGGGCCGGGTCACGGGGCAGGATTTGGAAGATGACGTTATCCCAAGGTTCCTTTGTTCCCCAGTAGTTGGCGTTGCGCGTGAAGGTGACCCGCTGGCCGTGTTCCCAGGTTCCGAACTTGTATGGGCCCGTACCGATCGCCGTCGCGCCTTTGGCGAAGCTTTCTTCGGGTACGTCCGTGCCCAGCGACTTTGGAATGATGGCGATCAGACTGAGGTTGTCCGCGAGATTCGGTTGTGGGCCTATGGTTTTGATGCGGATTGTCAGGGGGCCGGCGACAGTGACCGACTCGATGCCTTTGAGGTAGGTGCGGAAGGTGCGCGGTCCTTTGAGTGCAATCGCACGATCAATCGAATATTTGACATCGTCAGCAGTGAGGGTTGCGCCGTTGTGGAACGTGACGTTCGGGCGCAGCTTGAACTCCCAAGTGGTCTGATCAAGCGTATTCCACGAGACTGCCAGTGCTGGTTTCGGCCTGAGATTTTCGTCCTGCTCGACGAGGCCTTCATAAATATGCGCCCAAAGGTTTCGATTGGCGCCGCTCAGGACATGGGGGTCGGCGGAGGTGATATCGGACTTGAAGCCGATTTTCAGATCGGCCGCCACCGCGGGCAAACTGATCATACAGGCCGCTGCCATTGCTGCAATCAGGGCCTTGCCTTTCAACGTACTGCGCATTGTCTTCTCCTTTGGGTGTGGGTTAACGTATCGCCTATCGAGACAGTATATCGAACAATGAGACGACGTCAAATGTTTTTTTAGTTAATTTTTGACGCGTAAATGCGCGACGGCACAGGACGCCAGTGCGACGCAGGCGGCCGCCCGGCGCGGACGCGCGGGGCGGCGGAATGTGTGTGAAACGCGGGGGAAGTGGAGGCGACGAGCCGATGGAGTCAGTCTTCGGAAACCCGAATGACGCCGATGTCGTTAAGGATGCTTATTTTTGTGCCGTACGGCTCGGAAAGCCGCTGCAGTGTCTCGAGAATGCGTTTCGATGCACTCGGCGAGGCGATATGTGGAATGCCACGGTCCGCGTCCCGAGCGTTCTCCCAGTGCATTTCGATTGGATGGAGATAAATCTCCTTGAGATTCCCGGCTTTGTCGTATCGGTTGCGCGTGACGACGCTTTCATACCAGACCCGTTCGCCAAACACGCCTTTCACCCGCTTGTACTCGAGGAATTCCGCTTCAGTCATTGCGTAAGGATCGGTATTGCCTTTTTCAAATGCATCGCGGGTCAGCGGCTGCTGCGTGTTCTCCATGAAGAAGAAATTTCCGAGTGAGTAGAAAATCGGTTTCTTTTTGTAGATTTCGATACCGCGGAGACGGTGCGGTCCATGGCCGATGAATGCATCAGCGCCGTTGTCGATCGCCTGGCGCGCCAGTATCGGCAGGAAGTCCGGTGGGATCTCGCTGTAGTTTCCCGGTTCATGGGTATGCATGGTGACAACCGAGAAGTCGGATGTCTGCTTTCCCTGGCGGACGTTGCGCATTATTTCCGTCAGATCCTTCTCATGCATCGAGTAGGTGAATTCCAGCGATTCACCGATGCCCGGCTTCGCGCGGTACTGGGTGCCGAAAAGAGTGACGGTGCCGCTTTTCTGATCGGAAGCCATGATCGACGCCCGGACGGAACCCTTCGGCTGCGCATCGCGAATCTTTGCCAATTGTTCCAGATGCGATGGCGATACCAGCACGTAGCGGGTGGTTCGCAATGCATTGACCCCGGGGCGGCCGGGAATCTGCCCGAGCGGATCGGTCGCGCGTGACATTGCTTCGAACCGGGAAGCAATGGATACCAGGGAGATGCGTCCGGCGGAAATGCTGAGAAATTTGGGGGCGCGTGCTTCGGCAAGTGTTTCGCCTGTGCCGGCATGGACAATGCCGGCTTTCTCGAGCAGTGCGTCGGTCTGGCGCATGCCATTGACGCCCCAGTCGGTGGTGTGGTTGTTCGCACGCCCCATAAGGTTGAAACCCATCGCCTTCAGATCCTGAGGAACGCGTGGTGAGCTGATCAGCCATGAGCCGCCGGATTCCGCTTCCGGATAGCCGCCGAATGTGCGCAGGTCGATGGCAGTGCTTTCGAAGTTGCCGAAAGTGACGTGCGCGCCCTGAAGCAGGTCGATCAATTCGGGTGATTCCATCTTCAAACGTGGCGAAAGCACGTCATCAATCACCAGGTCGCCCACCGCGACGAGCGTGAAGCCATCCGGCACGTTGGCATCACGCCATGAAGGAAGCATTTTCCCGTCGGGAGAACTGCTGGTGTTCGAACCTGGATAATCCATCTGTATTCCTTTGCAAAAACGAGACTGCCGGAAACGACAATCTCAACTATCGGTCCGTATCATTATATGATACATCGTAATGTATAGTGATACACGATCCGCAGCCCGTAGCGCTTTGTTGTGAGATGAAGCGACTGCTCGTTACCGGTGGACAAAGCACGTCCCGCGTAGCATGGCGTTGCATTGCTTGTGAGTATCAACTCGACGTCAGACGGTTTTCGCCGCCGTACTGGCGCGATCGACCCGGAGACGCCGATGTAAGCCGGTGCGGTGGGTAACCTAGAACAGGCGCTTGCCTGTACAAACAAGTCGCTTCGGCGCAGGCCGCGCGGGGCAGTGTAGGATGGTTTCCATCGGAGCGCCCCTTGCCTTTGCGTCATGTGAGCTGCAGCCGCGGTGTCCGCAATCCGGGTTGCGCTTTGCTGTCGGCCTTGAATCGGGCGACCGTTTCCGTCAGATGATTTGCCTGATCCTGCAAAGACTTTGCCGCCGCCGATGCTTCTTCGACCAGTGCGGCATTCTGCTGGGTGACCTGGTCCATCTGGCTCACTGCCTGGTTCACCTGTTCGATACCGGCTTGCTGCTCGACGCTTGCCGATGCGATTTCGCTGATGATCCCGCTGACACGCTGGATGCTCGCCACCACTTCGTTCATGGTCGCGCCTGCCTGATCGACGAGGCGCGCGCCCGTATCGACTTTTTCAACGGAATCGCCAATCAAAGCCTTTATTTCTTTCGCAGCCGCGGCTGAACGCTGCGCCAGCACCCGCACTTCCGCGGCCACGACGGCGAATCCTCTGCCTTGTTCGCCCGCGCGGGCCGCTTCCACTGCCGCGTTCAAGGCCAGAATATTGGTCTGGAAGGCGATGCCGTCGATCACGCTGATGATATCGACGATTTTCTTGGCCGAGGCGTCGATCGATTGCATCGTGGTCACCACTTCCGCTACGACCGTGCCACCCCTGACGGCAACATCGGATGCGGAATTCGCGAGGTTGCTCGCCATGCGTGCGCTTTCGGCATTTCGCTTGATGGTGCCGGTCAGTTCTTCCATCGATGCGGCAGTCTGCTCCAGTGAACTGGCCTGGTGTTCGGTGCGCGCCGACAGGTCGAAGTTGCCGGCGGCGATCTGGTGCGAACCCGTACTGACCGATTCAACCGCTGTTTTGATGTTCGCCACCGTCTCCGCCAATACCGCCTGCATCGTCTTCATCGAATGCAGCAGGCTCTGCTGGTCGCTATGCTTGACCGCGATATCCATCGTCAGGTCGCCGGAAGCGATTTGGCGAGTGATTTCCACCGCGTAGCGGGGTTCTCCGCCGAGATCATTCAGAAGGCCCCGCACGATGACGGCTGCCACCAGCACGCCGGCACCCAGCGATGCGGCAAGGATCAGCATCAGGAGGAGGGTGGCGGATTCGATGCGTTCTTTCGCCATGGCTTCGTCTTCGGCAATGCGCTTGGTGGTCAGCGTGACAACCTCGTCCACTGCCGCGCGGTGGGCTGCATAGAATCCCTTCAGGCGCGCGGTTGCTGCGGTAACGGCGGCCTTATCGCCTATTTGCACGGCAGGAATGAGTTCATCGAAGGAGGCTGCATAGAAGGCGACGGCCGGTTGATGCGCCTGACGCAGGAAGATGTCGGCAAGATTGCTGTCCAGTTCCTCCTTCAGCCAGAATTCGTGACGCATGTCGTAATCTGCTTTCAGCGTCTTCAGTCTGGCAGCCAGCGCATCCTGCTCCGCCTTGTCTTCGCTCGCCGATAGCTGGAGAGTGACAAGGTAGGATTCGATAATGTATTCCGGGGGAGGCAGGACATCTGCGATCAGGTCTTTGCCTTGCACGATGCGCTGGTAGACCGGACCGTTGACCTTGAGGTCATTAAGTGTTTTGAAGGACCATGCGCCGTAGACAGCGAAGCCTAGAGTGAATAAACCTATCAGGATGCCAAAACGATAGGAAAGTTTAAGACTTCGCAATGCGTTCATATCGGTGTGCTCCGATGAGTAAATATAGGGATGCTTCTCCTAGGCAATATTTATAAGGGAAATTTTTGTATTGCACAATGAAACAATGTATTAAAAATTCTTTGTGGTGCAATTGACGCGGTCGCCACTATCGGTATTTACAAAATGTGAACGACCGTTCTGTTGATGGCGGATATTCAATTTTTCAAATCGCTGGAAATCGCGGGCTGACGCGTTTCGACTCTGCAGGACAATGTCACATCTGCCTGAATAGATGCGCAAACAATCGGCTGACCGGAAGCGATCGCGAATACCCGCGCAACCGGACGGTCAGCTTGCCGCTGTCGTCGCGCACTGCTGCTTCGATGCGGTGCGCATTGACGACCGTGCCGCGGTGGATTTGCCAGAACTGCCTGTCGTCGAGTTGGGGGAGCAGTTCCTTGAGGCTAGTGCGGATCAGCGATTCACTGTCGACGGTGACGACATTCACGTACTTGTCGGTCGCTTCGAAATAAAGTACCTCGGCGACCGGAATCATGCGGATCTGGTTGCCGACCGCCGCGCGGATGAAGCTCAAATGGTCCGTGCCGGCCGGGGAGGGTGGCACCAGCGAACGCAACTGATCGACGATCCGTGCCAGTTCCTGCCCGCGCTCCTGTGTCTGGCCGAGACGCGCCTGCAGCCGCGCCACCGTCTTTTCCAGGCGTGCGTCGCTGACCGGCTTGAGGACATAATCGGCGGCTGCGTGGTCAAATGCCTGCAACGCATACTCGTCATAGGCAGTCACGAAAACCACCAGCGGGAAGGGCGTGCCGTCCGGCCAATCCTCCGCCAGTTCCTGCGCAGCTTCCAATCCTGTCTTGCCCGGCATCTTGATGTCGAGGAAAAGAATATCCGGTCGCAACGCCAGCGCTTCCCGCACGGCCGCCACGCCGTTCTCCGCCACGCCGCTGATCTGCAAGGCCGGCCACAAGTGCTGCAGCGCCTGCACCAGCGCGTAAGCCAGGACCGGTTCGTCTTCCGCAATCAATGCGCGTACGGATGTGTTTGTCATAGCGGCAGGGTGAATTGGGCGATGGCGCCCTCGGGATGATTGGGCGTCAGGGAAAATGAGGCGTTACCCTTATACAGGGCTTGCAGTCGTTCATGCAGGTTGGCCATGCCGACAAGGGTGCCCGAAGTGGTGCCGGCACCGCGCAGGCCAAGACCGGTGTCACGCACTGTCAGTATCAGCGACGAATTTTCCTTTATCGCCTGCACGTCGATGTGGCCGCCTTCGATCTTCGGTTCGATGCCGTGCTTGATGGCGTTTTCCACCAGGGGCTGCAGCAGCATCGGGGGAAGTGTTCGGTCGCGCAATGCGTCCGGAAGATGCAGTGCATAGGAAAGACGTCCGCCAAGACGGACTTTCATCAAGCCGAGATAGGCTTCCATCAATGCGAACTCCTGTCCCAGTGTGGTCTGCTCCGCGCGCGACGACGACAGCGTGGCGCGGAGATAAAGAATCAGCTGGTCGAGCATCTGCTGCGCGCGCGGCGGGTCGATCGCGATCAGTCCCTGCAGGTTGGCCAGGGTATTGAATAGCATGTGGGGTTCGATTTGCGCCTGCAGCAATTGCAGTTGTGCCTGGACCGCCTGCTTCTCGACGGCGGCGGCTCGCGCCTTTTCGGCTTCGGCTTCCGCCGTGAGATGGGCGAGCGTGCTGCGGTTCCAGAAGAACCAGGTGATAAAGAGGCTTATCAGCAAGGTTACGACGATATAGCCTGTCGGATTTTGGTGGTGTGCTCTGACAAAATTGTCGGCCGGGATACCGGATAGCCGCGCCGCGACGACGTGCCCGAGTTGCTGCGCCGCCGGCAACGCCGCCACGACCAGCAGGATGAAAGGAATCCTGGGCGGTTTGCCTAATCCCCACAGCAGCAGGCGGCCGCCATCGACGAAGGTTACAGCCAGGATGCCGATGCACATCGAGACCAGAAAGTTGGTGCCGAAGCTGCTGTTCACCCGCAATACATACGTAATGATGAGTGCAATGGCCAGGTTGAAGACGGCGGTAATCGCTACGTCGATGGCAAAGCGGCGCAGACGCGGATAGGGATGTTCTACCGATTCAGAAAATAGATTCATTCCGGGAACGCGTCGAGCTGTTTTTTCATTTCATTGTCGATCATGCGCTGCTTCCAGCCGGCCTTCGCGCCATGGAGAAATACCGCCAGCCCGTGGAATAGTAACCCGATTCCCCAGCCGAATAACGGAAACATGGCCCACGGCCGGCCGGCGCCCTGCGTGAGATTCAGCAGGAACAACCCGGTGTTCACCACGAGGAAGACCGACAGGTGGGTATAGAAGCCAAGCTTGCGCTCGACCGCGCGTTTGACGTTCCGGTATTGGATGGATGTGTCCATGTTCTTCTCCTTAAATTAGACCAACTGAATGCCAGACTAGGTAGCCGAGGCGGCGCTGCGGGAGCAATGTGAATGCGCCGGCGATGACCAGGCTGATATAGGTGGCCATCATGCCGCGCCGGTGGGCCCGGATATTGCCGCGCATGACGGCATAGATCGCCATGCTGACACCAACGATGACGGCGATTGACAGAAGGTGAATCGGCGAGAAATCACCGTTTCGCCGGATCCAGAACGAGATAATGGCTGCGCCGAGCATCAGGGCAACCCACGTACGTCCGAACAGGCGATGCAGTCGTGTGCCTTTTTTCATCAATAGCGTCGCGCCGCCCAACGCCACGGCGGCCAGCAGGACGGCAGCCAGCACGGCGCAACCGGCATCGCGCCGG
>NZ_DAIUCO010000203.1:0-9959 GCF_036846085.1 Noviherbaspirillum sp.
CCTTCGACACAGGCATAGGTTACGCCGGCATGGAGCGTGATGCCGAGCCTGCCGGCATGGGCGGCAATCCACCGTGCGAGCTGGCCGCTCACCGGATTGGCGGTGGAAATGTGGGCGGCGACGCCGTTGCCGAAGAAGCTCGACGCGCGCCGCCCCCTGGTCCAGTCGAAATATTGTTCCGGGATGGCGAGATCGCCTGGCGCAATCTGCTCGCGCAGGCTGCCGACGGCGGAAATGCCGATGATCTGTGTTGCCCCCAGCAACTTCAGCGCATAGATATTGGCGCGGTAATTGATTTCATGCGGCAAGTGATTGTGCTGCGCGCCATGCCGCGCCAGGAAAAGAATGTCCTGGCTGCCCATGCGGCCCCGCAGCACTTGGGCCGACGGCGCGCCGAACGGCGTTTGCACGTCCATGTGTTCCACAACTTCAAGTCCGTCCAGCTGATATACCCCGGTCCCGCCAATGATTGCAAGCATCGTTGTCGTCCTAGTTGATTGAGCGCCGCGCTTTTGCAGCCCGGCGGCGCATTGTATTGCGGATATGTCCGCTTCTGTTTTGTCTAAGTCGCCAGAACAGCCGAAACCTTACACCGAAGTGCCGAACTACGCTTGCGGCTCTGCGAGCCTGCCGTCCAACACTTATACGTCGCGCCCGCCCTTCCGGTTTCGTCCATATCAAACCCTGCCATGGAACAAATTGGATTAATTCAACTCATTCTTTATGGGGGTTCAATCAATCGAGACGACGATCGGCATGCGGCCCGAGCATCGCCTGCTTTCAGGAAATTCCGCAAGGAGAACGGCCATGAAACTACGCAACGTACTTTTGGCGGCGGTGCTGATCCTCATCATCGCCTTTGTAGCACTGAACTGGAGCGAATTCCTTGCCTCGACGACCGTGTCGTTCGGCGTCGCGACCATCGTTGCGCCGCTTGGCATGATCATGCTGGGCCTGCTGGCGATCCTGGCGGCTGTTTTTCTCACCTATATCGTGACGTTGCAAACTTCGGTCCTGCTGGAAGCGCGCCGCCATGCACGGGAATTGCAGGCGCACCGGGAGCTGGCGGACCGTGCCGAGGCATCGCGGTTTACCGAATTACGGCGCTTCATCGAAGGCGAACTGCAGGCGGTGGCAGTACGGGATGCGGAATCCAATGCCACCCTGCAGGCCCGCATCGAACGGATGGAACAGAAGCTGAGCACCTCGCTGGAGGAGTCGGGCAACTCAATGGCGGCCCAGCTCGGCGAGATCGAGGACCGGCTCGAGCGGGAGGCGCACCGCCCGGTATTGCCGGCGACGGTGATCCGGCGCGAGCATTGACGTGAACCCGGTGCTGGCGCGTGTCAGCTACTCGATCGGCTCGTACGGCAGCCCGACATAGTTTTCCGCGATGGTGGTCCGTCCCGCGACGGAACCGGTGTAGTACTCCAGTTCGGCGAGCTGGATGCGCTGGGCGAAAGGATCGTCCGAAAACTTGTGCAGCATCGACGTCATCCACCAGGAAAACCGCTCGGCTTTCCACACCCGCCTGAGGCAGATTTCCGAATACCGGCCCAGCAGGTCGGACCGGCCTTCCTGATAATGCTTGCGCAGTATCCGGTACAGGGTGCGCACGTCGCCGGCGGCGAGATTCAGTCCTTTTGCGCCGGTTGGCGGCACGATGTGCGCGGCATCGCCGACGAGGAACAAACGACCAAACTGCATCGGCTCGGCGACGAAGCTGCGCAGCGGCGCGATGCTCTTTTCGATGGACGGGCCGGTGACCAGCGATGCGGCGGCATGTTCGGGCAGGCGTGCCTTCAATTCGTTCCAGAAGCGCTCGTCCGGCCATTCCTCCACCTTGTCGTCCAGCGTGCATTGCACGTAGTAACGGCTCAGCATCGAATGCCGCATGCTGCACAGCGCGAAGCCGCGCGCGTGGTTGGCGTAGATCAGCTCATGCGATACCGGCGGGGTTTCCGAGAGAATGCCGAGCCAGCCGAACGGATAGACGCGCTCGAACACCTTGATCGCGTCTGACGGCACCGACTGCCGCGACACGCCGTGGAAGCCGTCGCAGCCGGCAATGAAGTCGCATTCCAGGGTTACGGTCTCGCCGCTGCTGGCGAAGGTGACGCGCGGTTTGTCGGAGTAAACATCATGCAGCCGCACATCCTGCGCTTCATAAATGCTGATGCCGCCGTTGCCGGCGCGCGCCTCCATCAGATCACGGGTGACTTCGGTCTGTCCGTATACCATCACCGTCTTTCCGCCGGTCAGGTTTTTCAGGTCGATGCGTTCGCAGCGGCCATTGAACGACAGGGCCACGCCTTCGTGCACCTGGCCGATGCGATCCATGCGCGTGTTCGCCTGCGCCTCCCGCAACAGTTCCACCGTGCCCTGCTCCAGCACGCCGGCGCGTATCCGGCTCAGCACGTAATCCGGCGTGCGCGCTTCCAGGATGACCGTACTGATGCCCTGCAGGTGCAATAGCTGGCCGAGCAATAACCCGGACGGTCCCGCGCCGATGATGGCTATCTGTGTCTTCATTGCTTGTCTCCGGTCACACACGCCGCCGGTCATCCCGGGCGACGGGCATGGTGATGTTCTTTTTCTTCATGGTCGGATGAAACCGCGCTGACCGGAAGGGATTTTTATGCCAAAGATTTGCACTTTTCGCATATTCCCTGCATCTGCTACGATCTAGGGCGCAAGGAGCCAGCCTTCCATGAACACGGATTCCGTCATTTCTTCCATTACGCCGATTCCAACGTACCAGCTCTACGGCGAACGGGAGCCGTGGCCGACGCCCGACATGGTGCACTGCGAGGCGATCGCCGCCCGCAGCAAATTGCACAACTGGCATATCAAGCCGCACCAGCACAGCGGCCTGTTCCAGATTCTTTATCTGGAGAAAGGTGAAGCGGAAGTCCGGCTCGACGACAAGACCAGCCGCATGCAGGCCGGCGAAGTACTGATGGTTCCGCAGCTCTGCATTCACGGCTTCCGATTCAGGCGCGACGCCGTCGGTTATGTATTCACCCTCGCCTATCCGTTGATTCACCAGTTGACGCGCCGCCTCGGCGATCGGTTCGCCAGCCGGTTCGCCCGCTTCGGCGTTCCCAGCCTGCATCGGCTCGGCGATGACGCCGAGGGCGACTACCTGCGGATGTCCTTCCGTGCACTCGACGAAGAATATGCCGGCAACCTGCCGCAGCGCGAGGCGCTGATGGAAGCGCTGCTGACGGCCATCCTGATCCGCCTGACACGTAGCACCTTCGATGCGCAACCGCAACAACAGCCGCCCCAACCTCGCCCAGCCTCCCGATCCGGCGGCCACTTCGCGCGGTTCTGCGACATGCTGGAAGAGCACTACCTCAGCCACCAGCCGGTGGCGGCCTATGCGGCGTCGCTCGGCATCACCGCCGCCCATCTCAATCTCCTGTGCCGGCGGGCGGTCGACAAGTCGGCGCTGGAAATGATCCATGAGCGCATCGTCCTCGAAGCCAAGCGCACGCTCGTCTATACCTCGATGACGGTCAGCGAGGCGTCCTATGCCGTCGGGTTTTCCGACCCGGCCTACTTCACCCGATTCTTCAAGCGGGCAACCGGCCTGTCGCCGAAACAATTCCGCCAGCAGGCGGAAGCCCTGCATCGTTGATCTGAAGGATTCCCGACAAACGGTTCGACTACCGCACAAGCATCTGTTGAACGAACATATCGTGGGATATGATCATTTGGCAAATCGGCACCGTCATGGATCAGGATCAACATTCCGATCCGGGCCGTATGGCGTACTTCCAGATCATTACAACAGGAGACAGGCATGAAACTCAAAACACTATGGACATCGGTCGCGGCGATCGGCATGGCGGGCCTGATGTCGTTCGGCGCGCAGGCGCAGGAAACCATCAAGATCGGACTGGTGGCGCCGTTCTCCGGCCCCTTCGCCGATTACGGCAAGCAGATGGAAGGCGGCATCAAGGCCTACATGAAACAGCACGGCGACACCGTCGCCGGCAAGAAGATCGAGATCATCGCCAAGGACACTACCGGTCCGGTACCGGAAGTCGCGAAGCGGCTGGCGCAGGAACTGGTGGTGCGCGACAAGGTGGATTTCCTCGCCGGCTTTGGCCTGACGCCGGAAGCGCTTGCAGTGGCGCCGATCGCGCAGCAGGCGAAAAAACCGATGATCATCATGAATGCGGCGACCTCCATCATCACGACCAAGTCCGATTACATCGCCCGCGTATCGATGACCCTGCCGCAAATCTCCGCGCCGATGGCGACCTGGGCGTCGAAGAACGGTATCAAGCGGGTGGTGACGCTGGTGGCCGACTACGGCCCCGGCATCGACGCCGAAACCGCCTTCAAGAACACCTTCACCGGTGGCGGCGGACAGGTGCTGGAATCGATCCGCGTGCCGCTGCGCAACCCGGAGTTCGCGCCCTTCATCCAGCGCATCAAGGACGCCAAGCCGGAAGCCGTCTTCATCTTCGTGCCGGCCGGCGAACAGGGCATCGCCTTCATGAAGGGCTACCGCGAGCGCGGCCTGGCCGATGCCGGCATCAAGGTCATCGCCACCGGCGACCTGACCGACGACCATGTGCTGCCTGCCATGGGCGACGCGGTCCTCGGCGTGATTACCACCTTCCACTACTCCGCCGCCCACGATTCACCGGAGAACAAGACCTTCCTGAAACAGTTTGCCGACGCCAACCCGAACGGCGGGCGCCCGAACTTCATGGCGGTCGCAGGCTATGACGGCATGCACGCGATCTATGAAGTGGCGAAGAAGCTGAACGGCAAGATCGACGGCGACAAGGCGATGGAAGTGCTCAAGGGCATGAAAATCAACAGCCCGCGCGGGCCGATCGTCATCGATGCGTCGACCCGGGATGTGGTGCAGACGGTGTATGTGCGCAAGGTGGAGAAGGTGAACGGCGAACTCTATAACGTGGAGTTCGACAAGTTCGCGGATGTGAAGGATCCGGGGAAGTAATCTTTCGCGCTTATTTTCTGATGAAGCCCCGGCGTGTGAACGTGCGGGGCTTTTTGTTTGTACTGCGGTTGTGTCGCAAGCAAGCCCAAACCTGAGTAATAAAAAATCTTTGTAGGGATGACGGATCAGGGAAGCAAGAGGGAAATTCAACTTGGGGAATGTGCGCTTTAAATTGTATTTGTAATGATTTCTACAAAATGTAGAATACGTTACATGCAGCCTCCCCTGTCCAACTGGTTGATCTTGATCGCGACCTTGCCTACCGCAAGCGCAACGCCGCGTATGCGCCTTTGGCGCGCCATCAAGGCGCTTGGCTGCATGCCATTGCGTGACGGCGTCTACCTTTTGCCGGACATAAACGGACATGCAGAGGCGCTATCTGACTTAGCCGTACAAACGAATACGGAAGGCGGGCAGGCATGGGTCGTTTCCATTTTGCCCAGGAATCCGACCGAGGCCACGGAGTTCGTTCCTCTTTTTGACCGCTCGCAGGATTACACGGGGCTCGTTGCGCAGATCACCGAATCCCGCAAGGCTCTGGCGGCGCAAACTCCGTCGGAAGTCGCCAAGACCGTCAAGAAGTTGCGCAAGGAACTGGAATCCATCCAGCGTATCGATTTTTTCCCGAACGATATGTCGCTCAGTGCCCAGGCCGCCTGGGCCGACTTCGAAAATGCCGCCAACGCAGTACTCTCACCCGATGAACCGCACGCCGCGCAGCGCCCGATTCCTCGACTGCACCCAGCCGATTTCCAGGGTCGTACCTGGGCTACGCGACGCAATCTGTGGGTCGACCGGGTTGCCAGTGCGTGGCTGATCCAGCGCTTCATCGACTGCAGCGCGCGATTTCTCTGGCTGGACACGCCATTGGATTGCCCGACAGAAGCGCTGGGCTTTGATTTCGATGATGCGAGATTCACGCACGTCGGTGACAAGGTCACATTCGAAGTCCTGCTGGCCAGCTTCGGACTTGAAGATAACAAAGCCCTGACCAAACTGGCATCCCTTGTGCATGCGCTTGATGTCGGCGGGCCACCACATCCCGAAGCCGTTTTCTTTGAAGCGATCCTGTCTGGCGCACGGACGCGTCTGCAAGACGACGACGCATTACTGATTGAAATCGGCGCCGTCCTTGATTCCCTCTATGTTCATTACAGCAAGGAGAGCAGTACATGAACGTGGTAGAAGACCGACCCGCCTATACGCTTTGGCAAATGGTTCTATATATGCTGCGGCTCGGTGCCCTCGGATTCGGCGGACCGGTGGCGCTGGTTGGGTATATGCACCGGGACCTGGTCGAACAGCGAAAGTGGATTAGCGAAGCCGACTACAAGGAAGGGCTGGCGCTTTCCCAGCTCGCCCCGGGTCCGCTGGCGGCGCAGCTGGGCATTTATCTCGGCTACGTGCATTACCGCCTTCTTGGCGCAACGCTGGCCGGCGTTGCCTTTGTCATACCGTCTTTTCTGATGGTGGTGGCGCTTGGTTGGGCTTATGTACGATTCGGCGGCATCCCCTGGATGCAGGCGGTCTTCTATGGCGTCGGTGCCGCTGTCATCGGCATTATTGCCATGAGTGCAAAAAAACTCACCGAGAAAAGCGTCGGCAAGGACAAGCTGTTATGGGCTATCTACCTGCTGCTGGCGGTAGTCACCATCATTACCGAATCGGAAATCGCATGGCTGTTCATCGCTGCCGGCGTGCTGGTGTGGCTGCTTCGCGCTCCGCCGAAATGGCTCCATCGAAGTAACTTCAATGCCGCTGCCCTGACCCAGGTGCCGATGGCCGGAAGCTTCTTCGGATCGATGGATGTGTCATTACTGACGCAGATCGGCCTGTTCTTTGCAAAAGCGGGCGCCTTTGTCTTCGGCTCCGGATTGGCCATCGTGCCATTCCTTTATGCGGGCACTGTCACCGAGTATCAGTGGCTGACCGAAAAACAGTTCGTTGATGCGGTGGCGGTGGCAATGATTACGCCAGGACCGGTTGTCATTACCGTCGGCTTCATTGGCTATCTGATTGCCGGCTTGCCGGGTGCCACGGTCGCGTCACTGGCGACCTTCATCCCCTGCTATCTGTTTACGGTGATTCCGGCTCCCTATTTCAAGAAGTACGGCAAGCTTCCCGGCGTCGTCGCATTCGTTGATGGCATCACGGCTGCTGCCATTGGTGCGATAGCAGGTGCGGTGGTCGTCATTGCCAAGCGCTCCATCATCGACATCCCGACGGCATTGATCGCGTTGATCACGATCGCCTTGCTTTGGAAATTCAAGAAGCTGCAGGAGCCCGTCATTATTCTGGCTGCGGCAGTGGCCGGTCTGATTCTGCATCCGCTGCTGAAATGATCGGAACCGCATAGAACACTGGAGGAGAAATCACGATGCCCAAAGCCATATCTACCGCAGAGCTTGTGGAAGCGATGACGCTTCCGCACCCACCGCAAATCATCGATGTACGCCGCCAACCGGCCTTCGATGCCAGTGCGCATATGATTTCCGCTGCCACCTGGCGCAATCCCGAAAACATCGATCATTGGATGTTGCAGTTGCATCTCAACCAGAATGTGGTCCTTTACTGCGTACATGGACACGAAGTCAGCCAACGATGTACAGCCCGCCTTGAGGAAGCCGGTTTCGATGTGGCTTTTCTAGAAGGCGGCTTCGAGCAATGGGCAGAAGAAAACCGGCCCGTCGCCAGCAAACCACCGGGGAGCGCGTCATGAAATGGGTTACCCGTGAACGGCCAAAAATCGATCGGATCGCCTGTCCGTGGCTGATTGCCCGCTTCATCGACAAGGAACCGGAGTTTCTCTACGTGCCGGCGAGGGAAGTACTCATGGTAGCGGAGAAAACAGACGCAATCCCCTTTGACATCCCCGGCGTGGAAATGTCCCATGTCGGGGAGCTTTGCAGCTTTGACGCATTCTTGAAGAAGCACGCGTTGACCGACCCTGCGCTACAGCAGCTGGCCGCCATCGTGCGTGGAGCCGACACCTCCCGGCTGGACCTGACACCGCAGTCCGCCGGTTTGTATGCGATCTCGCTCGGTCTATCGGAGATGTACGCGAACGATCATGAAATGCTCCGGCATGGCATGGTGATGTACGACGCCTTATACGCCTGGTGCAGGCGCTGTCAGGCAGAAGCGCACGACTGGCCGCCAACGATTAACTGATTTGCGCGGCCATGTTTAACGACTGCAGACATTGCAGATTCGGCAAATGAATGCGTCGCTGATTTCCCGGCTTTTATGGGTCCGGGGCTTACGTGCATTCGCCGACGGCTATATCAGCCTGCTTCTTCCGATTTATTTGATCTCCCTTGGACTCAGCCCGTTCGAAGTCGGCGTGATCGCCACGGCCACGCTGCTTGGTTCTGGTTTGCTTACCCTGCTGGCGGGCTTGCATGCGTGGCGCCTCCAATACCGTACGCTACTACTGATGGCTGCCGCCTTGATGGCCGCAACAGGATTCAGCTTTGCGGCGGTAACCGAGTTCTGGCCAATGCTGATCATTGCAGTGGTTGGCACGCTCAATCCATCCAGTGGCGACGTGAGCGTATTCCTGCCGCTCGAGCATTCATTGATGTCAGGAGCTGTCCGGGACGCCGACCGTACAGCCGTATTCGCCCGTTACTGTCTGGTCGGCGCACTTGTCGCGGCATTGGGCGCACTATGCGCCGGATTGCCCGAACTCATTACGCGCATGCAAATCGTCAGCATGATGACGGCGCTACAGGCAATGTTCGTACTGTACGGCGTACTGGGCGTCGTGGCGGCCGGGATATATTCCACATTGCCCAAGGACGCCGCCACAACCGTTCAAGTCAAGCCTGCACCGTTGCGCCAATCGAAGAAAATTGTTTTTTCGCTGGCCGCCTTGTTCAGCCTCGATTCCTTCGGCGGCGGCTTTGTGGTGCAGTCAATGGTGGCTTTGTGGCTATTTCAGAAGTTTCAGTTATCCATCTTGGCAGCCGGAACCATCTTCTTCTGGACAGGTGTATTGTCGGCGTTCTCGTACCTGGTCGCCGTCCGGTTGGCGAACCGCTGGGGATTGGTCAATACGATGGTGTTTACCCATCTGCCGGCCAATATCCTGTTACTGATGGTACCGTTCATGCCGACCCTGGAATGGGCGATTGCGTTGTTGATGATGCGCAGCGCCTTGTCGCAAATGGACGTACCGACGCGCAGCTCGTATGTGATGGCCGTCGTCAATCCGCAAGAGCGGGCAGCTGCAGCGAGCATCACGGCAGTGCCGCGCAGCTGGGCAGCAGCGGCCAGTCCGGCGCTGGCCGGCTATCTGCTCAGCGTGTCGCCGTTTGGCTGGCCACTCGTGATCGCAGGCACCCTGAAGATTGCATATGACTTATTGCTTTTGATGATGTTTCGGAAAGTGGCCCCGAAAGAAGAAATTTGCTGATACAACGGCGATTTGCCGCTGATAAAGTTGATTTGTCGCCCACCTATCCAGACGATCAACAATGCTTCATCACGACATGGCAATGCAGGATGCCTCAACTATGTATGGTGCAATCAATGCCAAGCCGCGAAAACCTGACTGCCCCCCAACGCTAGCCTGTTCTGGAAAGGCTTCTTACATGATTTCTAATGCGAAATTTTGATCGTTCCATGTATTAGTCGGAATGGCGGATGAGTAATGGAAATTGACGACGTGGAAATCGACGACATCGGCATCGTAGCCGACAGGCACTGAAAGGCGGTGCAGACCCTTCAACCCCGTCACGATATGGGCCAGTCTTCAGTTGCAGCTGGTGATGGTGGGACTAGTCAGTTTTTACACCAATAGCATGGAGGTTATATAGCCCAGCAAACCACATGAGAACTCGACCCTTTCGGGTTAGCACCCCTCACCGGGAAAGGTCCTGTTGAAGATTCGACATCAGCTTCAAGATGTCATCCATCGGGGCCGGCTTGAGCAGATGCGCATCAGAACCTGCTTGTTTTGCTAGCATGACGT
>NZ_DAIUCO010000204.1:0-9930 GCF_036846085.1 Noviherbaspirillum sp.
GCCCTGCGCCGCCATGGAAAAATATCGCTATTTCCCCAGCTCTTTCTCCTGCAGCATCCGCCACATCACCTTGCCGGTCGCCGACTTTGGCAGCGTGTCCACGAACTCGACGATGCGCGGCGTCTTGTAGGCGGCCATTTTTTCATGCGCCCACTTGATGATGTCGTCCTCGGTCGCTTCCGCGCCCGGGCGCTTGACGATCACCGCCTTCACGGTTTCGCCGCGATACGGATCGCGCGAGGCGATGATGCAGCATTCCTGCACCGCCGGGTTCTGGTACATCATCGATTCGACTTCCGCCGGCCAGACCTTGAAGCCGCTGGCGTTGATCATGCGCTTGAGTCGGTCGGTGAAGAAGAAGAAACCTTCCTCGTCCATGTAACCCAGGTCGCCGGAACGGAAGAAGCGCTTGCCGTCGAGTTCGGCGAATGCTTCCTCGGTCTTTTTCGGATCGTTCCAGTAGCCCTGGAAGACCTGCGGGCCGTTGATCCAGATTTCGCCGGTTTCGCCGGGCGGCATTTCCTTCAGGCTGGTCGGGTCGACGATGCGCGAATCGACATTCAGGTACGGCACGCCGAGGCATTGCTGCTTCATGCGCTGCGGCGGATTGACGTGCGAGGCCGCCATGGTCTCGGACAGGCCGTAGCCTTCCATATATTGCTGGCTAGTCAGGTCGAGCAGCTTCTGCGCGATGGCCGCCGGCATCGCCGCGCCGCCGCCGGAGACGCGCTTGAGGCCGGAGATGTCGTACTCGGCCAGGCGCGGATTGGACAGGAAGTCGATCATCATGGTCGGGATCAGCGTCCATGTGGTGACCTTGTAGCGGGTGATGAGCTGGCCGGCGGCGTCGCGGTCCCAGCGCGGCAGCACCACGATCGTGCCGCCGGAGAAAATCATCGCATTCATTACCGATTGCATGCCGGTGACATGGAAGAACGGCAGCACCGCGAGCGTGACATGGTCCGGCACCGTTGGGCCGGACCAGACGTTGCCGGCGACGGCATTGAACATGACGGAGCGATGGGTGTGGACGCAACCTTTCGGCTTGCCGGTGGTGCCCGAGGTGTAGGGCATGCAGGCCAGGTCGTCGGGGCCGGCGAGATGCGGGCCGGGGGCGTGCTTCTCAGCGACCGCATCGACCCAGGCAATGACGCCGGGCGTGGCCGGCACATTGCGCGGCATGCGCACGAATTCCGGCACGGTCAGGTCGGTGGGCGCGGTGAGGTAGTCAGCGTAGGCGCCGACGATCACTTTTTCGAGGCCGGATTTGCCGACCAGCGGCGCGATGCGCGGGAAGATTTCCTGCGATGCGAAGGCGACTTTCGCGCCGCTGTCTTCGATGTAGTGCTGCAGCTCATCCGTCATCAGCATCGGATTTACCGGCACCACCATCGCGTCGGCACGCATGATGGCGTAGAAGGCGATGATGAATTGCGGGCTGTTCTGCATGTCGAGCAACACCCGGTCGCCACGCTG
Organism: Noviherbaspirillum sp.; assembly: GCF_036846085.1. Taxonomy (NCBI): domain Bacteria; kingdom Pseudomonadati; phylum Pseudomonadota; class Betaproteobacteria; order Burkholderiales; family Oxalobacteraceae; genus Noviherbaspirillum; species Noviherbaspirillum sp. The sequence goes on from NZ_DAIUCO010000204.1 coordinate 1,477, forward strand.
CACGCCGCATACTTTCTGCAGGTAGCCGGCGAGCGCGTTCACTTCATCGAGCACCTGCGCGTAGCTGAGGACGGAGTCGTAAAAGACGATCGCAGGCTTGCCCGGATAGCGCCTTGCCGATACTTCCAGGTTGGCGTAGACGCTGGTGTCCGGTGTGGTGATGGCATAGGGAAGGCCTACCGGCCAGTGGGGGTAGTGGGTAGTATTCATGTCTCCGCCTGGGATTTGTAATAAAAATGGCTAGGCAGATTATAGGTGCGAGCGGGAAATACTGCAGGAAACACCCTGCTAGGCATTGACGCAGCTCATGACTGCTTTGTGTCTGGCACGGCCTTCAGCTCGATGCATGGCACATGCTGCAACGCACCACACAGGAGGAAAACTTTTACCGGCAAATCCGGTCATTTCTGTTCCATGACAAAAGACACTATTCACATCGGCGTGATTTCCGACACGCACAACCTGCTGCGTCCCGAAGCAAGAATCGCATTGGCGGGATCGGACCATATCATCCATGCCGGCGACATCTGCGGCCCACAGGTGCTGGAGGAGCTGAGCCGCATCGCGCCGGTCACGGCGGTGCGCGGCAATAACGACCGGGGCATATGGGCCGACGAACTCAGGGAACGGGAAACCATCGTGATCGGCGGCGTAACGCTGCACATCGTGCATGACATGGGCGATCTGGATGTCGATGCGCACGCGGAGGGCATCGGCGTCGTGATCACCGGTCATTCGCACAAGCCGTCCATCAAAATGGAGAGCGGGGTGCTGTACCTGAATCCGGGTAGTGCCGGGCCGCGCCGCTTCAAGCTGCCGATTGCACTCGCATTCCTAGAGATCCGCGAGGGACAGCGCGCCGCCCGTATCCAGACGCTCGAAGTCGACTGACAGGCGTGCAGCGTCGATCAATAATCCTGCGGCAGCGATTGCATGCCGCCGTGCGCATCGGCACTGCCCGTCATGCTGAGCGCCACCGCCTCGGCGACACGGATGCCGTCGACCGCGGCGGAGAAGATACCGCCCGCATAACCCGCTCCCTCGCCCGCCGGGAACAGGCCCTTCACGTTCCGGCTTTGGTAGTTGTCCAGGCGCGTGATGCGCACCGGTGACGAGGTGCGCGTTTCGACGCCTGTCAGCACCGCGTCTTCCATTGCATAGCCCTTGATCTGCCTGTCGAAAACCGGCAGCGCTTCGCGGATCGCTTCGATCGCATACGCCGGCAGGCTGGGCGCGAGATCGCACAGGCGCACGCCGGGCTTGTAGGAAGGCAGCACCGAACCGAATGCAGTGGATGCGCGGCCGGCGAGGAAGTCGCCGATCAGCTGGCCGGGCGCGTCGTAGTTGCCGCCGCCCATTTCGAATGCACGCGACTCCAGCTCGCGCTGGAGGTCGATGCCTGCAAGCGGATGCCCCGCGCCGCGATCGGCCGGATAGTCGGCCGGCGTGATGCCGACCACGATGGCGCTGTTGGCATTGCGTTCGTTGCGTGAATACTGGCTCATGCCGTTGGTGACGACGCGGCCCGGTTCCGATGTGGCAGCCACTACCGTGCCGCCGGGGCACATGCAGAAGCTATAGACCGAGCGTCCGCCGGAACCATGATGCACCAGCTTGTAGTCGGCGGCGCCGAGCATCGGGTGACCGGCGAATTTGCCGAAGCGCGCGCGGTCGATCAGCGACTGCGGATGCTCGATGCGGAAGCCGATCGAAAACGGCTTGGCTTCCATGTAGACGCCACGGTCGTACAGCATCTGAAAGGTATCGCGGGCGCTATGGCCGACCGCCAGCACCACGTGGTCGGCCGCAATGGTTTCGCCGCCCTCCAGCCGCACGCCGCGCACCTGGCCGTTCTCGATGTCGATGTCGTCGACCTTGCAGCCGAAGCGGAATTCGCCGCCGAGCGACTCGGTCGTGGCGCGCATGGCTTCCACCATCTTCACCAGCCGGAAGGTGCCGATATGCGGCTTGCTGACATACAGGATTTCCGGCGGCGCATAGGCCTGGACGAATTCGGTCAGCACCTTGCGGCCGTAATGCTTCGGGTCCTTGATGCCGCTATACAGTTTGCCGTCGGAAAAGGTACCGGCGCCGCCTTCGCCGAACTGCACGTTCGACTCGGTATGCAGTTCACGCTTTCGCCACAGGCCCCAGGTGTCCTTCGTGCGCTCGCGCACCGCCTTGCCGCGCTCCAGGATGATGGGACGAAATCCCATCTGCGCCAGCAGCAGGCCGACGAAGATGCCGCAGGGTCCGGTGCCGATCACGACGGGCCTGCTGGTCAGCCCGGCGGGCGCATGCGCGACGAAGCGGTAGGTCATGTCGGGCGCAGGCTTGATATTGTTGACGCCGGCGAAGCGTTGCAGCAGTGCTGCTTCATTGCTGACGTCGACATCCAGCGTGTACACCAGTGAGATCGCGCTGCGCTTGCGCGCATCGTAGCCGCGGCGAAACACCGTGAAGCCGACCAGGTCCGCAGCGTCGATCTTCAGCCGCGCCAGGATGGCGGCACGAAGCTCCTCTTCCGCATGGTCGAGCGGGAGTTGTACATCAGTCAATCGCAGCATGCGCAGTCAATCCGAATAAATGCTGTTGGGGTAGGAAGGTGCCGGTCGCCGCAGACGGTTTTGCCGGGCGAGGCTGGGAATTGCTTGGGGCAGGCCGCATTTTACCGCACCGTTGCGGTAATAAAAAAAGCGGAGCGGCCATTTCTGGCATCGCTCCGTATGAATTGCTTGGGTTCAACCGCCCTGTTGCCGGCGGCATGGTTTGCTACCTGATTACCTCAGGAAGCATCAGGCGTTCTTGAACTGCTCGCGCAAACGCTTGACCTGATCGTGGTTCTGCAGCACGCCCTGATACTGGCGCTCCACGATGTTGCGCACATCCACCGGCAGGTTTTTCTCCAGCGCCGTCCGGTAGCTGCGCACCGCGACATCTTCGCCGCGCTCGCATTCATTGAGGATAGACTTGTCATCCTTGCCGGTGACCAGCGACTTCAGGTCGACCCAGCGGCGATGCAAGGCGCCGCCCAGACCGCTGCTGGTTTCCGGATCGCCGCCATACGTGCGCACCAGTTGCTGCAGTTCCCCTGCTGCCTGGGCACAGCCCTGCGCCCGGTTCATGAACAGCGATTTGATCTGGGTATCCTTCAGGTCATCTGCGCAGGTACGGAAACCTTCTTCACCATCCTTGCAGGTTTCGATCAAATCGTTGAGGGTCGAGATCACTTCATCGTTATTCATGTTTTCTCCTATGGTGGTTGATCGCTATTCAATATTTGTGCAGGCGCTTCCGCCTGAATGTCGATTACTTGCCCGTGCTGCCCGAACCGGCGCCTGCTGAACCGGGCGATGCGCCGCTGCTGCCGGAAGATGCACCACCTTTTCCGGATGCGGTCTTGGCGGCGCCGGTGTCCTGGCGTGCGGTCTGCAAGTGCTGGTCGACGACCGGGATCATCTTGGTCACCAGGGCTTTCACTTCAGGGTCCTTGGCAGTCTTTTCCGCCTTTTGCAGCATGCTATGGGCATTGCGGTGATCCGTTACGCCACCCTGCGCCATGTACTGTTTGTCGAACTTCTCGCCTTCGAGCGCGCTAAGCTTCTTGGCCATGGCCTTGTGCTTCGCGTCCGGCTCTTTCGGCAGCGTGACGTTCTTGGACTGGGCGAGTTGCTCCAGTTCACCCTGCGCCTTGGTGTGGTCGTCGATCATCTGCTGCGCATAGGTCTTGACCTTCTCATCCTTGCTCTTGCTTTGTGCCAGTTTGCCCGCCTCGATCTCCGAGATGTTCGTAATGGCCATTTGACGCAGGATGGTCTGGTCGCCCTTGCTCAGGCTGCCCTCAGCCTTGCTGCCGGCACCGGCCGACTTGTCGCTGGCGCCCGATGTTGCTGTCGCGCTTCCGGACGCGCCGCTGCCCTGGCTGCCGGCGGAGGGCGTGGCACTTGCGCCGGATGCTGCCGAGCCGCCGCTTGCGCCGGGCGCCCTGGAATCGGCGGCCGTGGACGATGTACCGGTGGTTGCTGCGGTGCCGCTGGTGCCGGTGGTCGTGGTCTGTGGATGTACGGATGCCGCGCTAAACATGAGCGCCAGTGTGGCGGCGCCGAGCATGTGCGGTAAATGTTCTCGTTTGAGCATGAAAATTCTCCTTTGAAATGTAGACGGTAACTCGTGAGTTACAGGGCTGCCGTAAGCAGAAGGCAATGTGCGTGCCACGACTGCAATGCCGCCCAGGGCGCAAGGAGGTGGCCGTAACGTCTGCCCGGACCCGCTGTGCCAACGATGTCGTGGCGATTGAATGGACTACCGTGGCCAGGAAAAAATTACAGGGAGGGTAACGGATATCCGTTGCCCTCCCGGATGCGGCTTCGCGATGACAGTGCGCAATACCGGCGCCCTATGCCGGCGCCCGGTACCGGCAATGATTTGCCGCTGTTACTGACCGCTCTTGGCGCCTGTCGTCGGACGTGCGCTGGTGGTTTCGTTCTCACCGGTCGGGCTCATCTGGCCAGCACGGTTGGCGCTGGTCTTGCCGGATGCATCCTTGCTGGTTGCATCGGCCTTGCCGCTCGACGAGCCCGAGCTGGCGCCGGTGGAACTGCTCATGCCCGAAGAGGACCCGGTGGAACCGCTGGACTTCGAGCTTGCCGAGCCGGACTTCGAGCTTGCCGAACCGCCGGACGTATTATCTGCACCACTGCCTGTGGCCGAGCTGCTTGCAGGCGGACGTGCGCTGGTTGTTTCATTCTCGCCGGTCGGGCTCATCTTGCCTTCGCGGTTTGCCTGGGTTTTGCCTGCGGCATTCTTGGTGGTTGCGTCAGCCTTGTCGCTGCTGCTGGAGCCGGAGCTCATGCTGCTGCTCTTTCCGGTCGTGCCGCTGCCTGATGCGCTGCTGCCGGTTGTGCCGCTGGCGCCGCTGGTGGAGGACGATGTATCGGATGTCTTGGGACGTGCGCTGGTTGTTTCGTTTTCACCGGTCGGGCTCATCTGGCCGGCGCGATTGGCGCTGGTCTTGCCCGACGCATCCTTGCTGGTCGCATCGGCTGCACCGCTCGACTGCGCCTGGACGGACGCTGCGCCGAACATCATCGCAAACGCGGCGACGCTCATCAGGCGACTCAATAATTTGCTCTTGGTCATGTTGATTCTCCTTTGGTTTGTTTTCACAATGCCGCCGGAATATGCGGCGACTTATGACAGGACAAACGCAATGGTCGTGCCAGATGCGCAATATTGCTTTTGGCTACAAGGAACGCGGCGATACAAGGGAAAAAGCCGGAAACGCCTAGGTAGAAAATACAGAAACGATGCAAATTTACAAAATCGCAGCTGCATCTGAAACAGGAATGGACGGAAGATTCCTGCAGGCAGGGTGGCGGGGAAATCGATGGCGTTCAAAAAATATGCGGACACGATGGCGCACGAGGCGGCCCCTTTCTCATCGTGTCCGCACGTAACTTAGTGATGCGGAAAGCGTGTGCAGGTGCGGCAGCGGTGGATCACTGCCGTCCGGATAAATATTGCGATCAGCTTCCGCGCTGGCGCTTCTCGCATTTGCATTCGACGGTGCTCAATACCTTGCCGTCCGGATCCACGGTTTCCAGATGCACATCAAAGCCCCACAAGCGCGCCACATGTTTCAGCACTTCGTTGGTTTGTCCGCTCAGCGGCCGGCGCAGGTACTGGTTATGGCGCAGGGTAAGAGCCCGGTCGCCATGGGTATCGACCGACCATACCTGGATGTTCGGCTCGCGGTTGCCGAGGTTGTACTGCCCGGCGAGTTGCTCCCTGATGTAGCGGTAGCCGCTTTCATCATGGATCGCCGACACGCTGAGCTTGTCCTTCTTGTCGTCGTCGAGGATCGAGAAGAAGTGGAAATCCCGGATCAGCTTGGGCGACAGGTATTGCGCGATGAAGCTTTCGTCCTTGAAGTTGCGCATCGCGAAGTCCAGCGTCTTCTGCCAGTCGCCGCCGGCGATATCTGGGAACCAGTGACGGTCCTCGTCGGTCGGTTCCTCGCAGATACGGCGGATGTCGCGCATCATCGCGAATCCCAGCGCATACGGATTGATGCCGCTGTAATACTTGCTGGTCACCGGCGGCTGGTACACCACATTCGTATGGCTCTGCAGAAACTCCATCATGAAGCCGTCGCCGACCACGCCTTCCTCATACAGCTTGTTGAGGATGGTGTAGTGCCAGAACGTCGCCCAGCCTTCGTTCATTACCTGGGTCTGGCGCTGCGGGTAGAAGTACTGCGAGATCTTGCGGACGATGCGCACGATCTCGCGCTGCCACGGTTGCAGCAGCGGCGCAAACTTTTCGATGAAGTACAGCAGGTTTTCCTGCGGCTCGGCCGGAAAGCGGTCCGGGGCGCTGACGGCGACAGACTCTTCGCGGCGCGGCAGGGTGCGCCACAGATCGTTCACCTGCGACTGCAGATAGCGCTCGCGCTCTTCCTGGCGTTCACGTTCCTCGGCCATCGACAGCTTGGCGGGTCGCTTGTAACGGTCGACGCCATAATTCTGCAACGCATGGCAGGAGTCGAGCAGCAGCTCCACCGCTTCGATGCCGTGACGCTGTTCGCAGTCCGCGATGTAGTTCTTCGCGAACACCATGTAATCGATGATCGCTTCCGCATCGGTCCAGGTACGGAACAGGTAGTTGTTCTTGAAGAAGGAATTGTGGCCGTAGGAGGCATGCGCGATCACCAGCGCCTGCATCGTCAGGCTGTTCTCTTCCATCAGATAGGCGATGCAGGGGCTAGAATTAATGACGATCTCATAGGCCAGCCCCATCTGCCCGCGCTTGTAGCTCTTCTCGGTCGACAGGAAATGCTTGCCGAATGACCAATGGCTGTAGGACACCGGCATGCCGACCGATGCGTAGGCATCCATCATCTGCTCGGCGGTGATGATCTCGAGCTGGTTCGGGTAGGTGTCGAGCCCGAAGCCCTCCGCCACCCGGCGAATCTCGCCGTGGATTTGCTCGATCAGCTCGAAGGTCCATTCCGACTGGTCGGGCATGCGGACCGGCTTGGCAGCCTTCTTGCGGGACGTCTTGCCGGTCGACCTGGCGGACGGCTTGCTTGCCGTTTTCCTGATTGCGGTCTCTGTCATTTCGGTTGCTTCTTGAAAAGTTCACGGAATACCGGATAGATATCCGCCGGCGATTCAATCTTCTGCATCGCGAAGTGCGGATGGTGCGCCGGGATCTGGGTGTATTCCTCCCACAGGTTCTGCGGCTCGCCATCGGTGATTTCGACGTAGGCGTAGTACTGCACCATCGGCATGATCGAATTGATCAGCAAGTTGCGGCAGGTGATGGAATCGTTATCCCAGTTGTCGCCGTCGGACGCCTGCGCGACATAGGTATTCCAGTCGCTGCTGGCATACCGTTCCTCGATGACCTTCTTCAGCAGGTGCAGCGCCGATGACACCACCGTGCCGCCCGACTCGCGGGAATTGAAGAACTCATCCTCGGTCACTTCCGACGCCTGGGTATGGTGGCGGATGAACACCACCTCGATCTTTTCGTAGGCACGCGTCAGGAACAGGTACAGCAGGATGAAGAAGCGCTTGGACGCATCCTTCTTCGCCTGGTCCATCGAGCCCGACACGTCCATGATGCAGAACATCACCGCCTGGCTGGTCGGCTTCGGCACCAGGATGCGGTTGCTGTAGCGCAGGTCGATCGGATCGATGAACGGGATTGCCTCGATCTTGATGCGCAGCTTGCGGATCTCCTGCTTCAGCGCCAGGATCCGGTGATCGTCCTCGAAGGCGGTGCGCTGCAATTCCTCCAGCTCCGCTTCCGCCTCGCGCAGCCGCTTGCGCGACCCGCCGCCGACGGCGATGCGCCGGCCGAGCGCGCCGCGCAGCGAGCGCAGCACATGGATGTTGGACGTGGTGCCGGACAGCTTGTAGCCGGCGCGCTGCTGCTTGAATTCGGTGACCGACTTCAGCTGCGTCTTGATCAGGTTGGGCAGTTCGAGGTCTTCGAAGAAGACGTTCAGGAACTCGTCGCGCGACAGCTCAAACGCGAAATCGTCCTCGCTGGTCTCTTCGCTGTTGCCTGCCTTGCCCTTGCCCTGACCGCTGCCGCCCTTCGGCCGCTGCAGCTGGTCACCCTTCTGGTATTCCTTGTTGCCGGGCCGGACCGTTTCCCACACGCCGCCCTGGGCGTGGCCGAAATTCGGCTCGTTGATGTCCTTGACGGGAATCGAAATCTTTTCGCCCTTCTCGACCTCGGTGATCGAGCGGCCCTTGATGGCACGTTCCACTGCCTGTTTGATCTGCCCTTTGTATCGGCGCAAGAACCGCTCGCGGTTTCCCGCGGATTTGTTCTTGCCCTGCAGACGCCGGTCGATGAGGTGAACCAAAGTGCCTCCTGCTTGTGATGCTACGTGGCTTGGATGCCAGGGTGCTTCACTTCAAATCTGACTGGGTTCGTTGC
>NZ_DAIUCO010000205.1:0-9896 GCF_036846085.1 Noviherbaspirillum sp.
ATTCCACATAGTATCGGGGCTGGCATGCTGGGGCCGAATGTTGTAGCCCACTTGCTGGAAATACTGCCGCCTTCGCTACGTGCCAAAGGCGTCGGCGTGTTGACTTCCTGCATTTTCCTCGGCCAGTTCGTCAGCCCGCTCCTGGTGGTGATGCTGGCCGGCTCACAGCAAGACATTCCGACCGCTATCGGCAACTACGCGCTGGCATTGCTGGCATTGGCCGCGGCTTGGGTGGCGGCGGCGGGCTACTCGTTACGGGTTCGATAAAAGCAAGCTATGCCTGCACAGAAGGCAATGACGTTGTCGCCCTTCATTTTCTTGTATCTCGATAACAAGCTTGACCTCGACGTCAGGAGACAAAGATGAAATTCAAGCAATCCATCGTGACCATCGTTATGCTGTCGCTTGCGGCCGCAACGCAAGCCGCAGGTGCGGCAGTGACCGCCGAAGAAGCAGCCAGGCTCATGTCGGAACTCACGCCCTTCGGAGCCGAACGCGCCGGCAACAGGAGCGGGACGATTCCCGCTTGGGAAGGCGGCTATACCAAGGTACCGCCCGGCTATCAATCAGGGCAACCCAGGCCCGATCCCTTTGCCGAAGAAAAGCCGCGTTTGACGATCACGGCACAAAACATGAATCAATACGCCGACCAGCTCTCCGACGGCGTAAAAGCCTTGTTGCAGCGTTTCCCCACTTATCGACTCGATGTGTACCCAACCCACCGTAGCGCGGCGGCGCCGCAGTGGGTCTACGACAACACCTTCAAGAATGCCACCCGTGCCAAACTGGGACCCGGCGGCCTGTCCATCGAGGGCGCGCAGGGAGGCATCGCCTTTCCCATCCCAAAGAATGGGGAAGAAGCCATGTGGAATCATTTATTTTCCTGGAAAGGCGAAGCGTACACCGGAGACATCAGCACGTATGTCGTGACTGCCGGTAGAAAACCCGTGCTGGCCGCAGCTGCTACTTTGGTGGCACAAATGCCTTATTACTATCGTGACAGTACACCCAAACAGTTGGGCACCACTTATGGGTTCAGTAAATTCAGCCTCACGGCCCCGCCTTTCCTGGCCGGGGAAACATCCTTGACAGTCAACCAGCTCAAGCAAGGCCGGCAAGGTTCCCAGTCGTGGCAATATCTGGTTGGGCAGCGTCGCGTGCGGCGTGCGCCCAACTTTGAATACGACTCCCCCAACCTCAGTGCCTCCGGCATCTCTTTTTTCGATGAGATTTTCCTGTTCGACGGTTCCCTGGATCGGTATGACTGGAAACTGCTGGGCAAGAAAGAGATGTTCGTTCCCTATAACATCAACACCGAAAAGCTCCGCGTGAAAAATGTGGATGACGTCTTGCAGCCGTACCATCTCAATCCGGCGAATGTGCGATGGGAACTGCATCGTGTGTGGGTCGTGGAGGCCACGCTATCGCCCGGCAAGCGCCACGTAATGCCGAAGCGGCGCTTGTATCTGGATGAAGATACCTGGCAAGCGCTGCTATACGATGGCTGGGACGCCAACGGACAGTTGTGGCACACCGGCCAGGCCCTGCCGCTTCTCGCCCCGGAAGTTCCGGCATTGCTCGCTCTTCCCAACGTTATGTATGATTTCCTGAAAGGCGCATACGTTATCTTGGCGGCATTCCATGAACACCAGCGAGACTATCAGGTCGCCATACGCCGGCCGGAAGAGTATTTTTCTCCAGCCGCGCTCATGGCCGATGGCATTCGTTGACGACGCATCTGTCGTCGCGGCGGCGGCCTGTCCCATCCGATCGTGACGCTGATGCTGCCTGGCGCGACGCTTTGCCAACGCAGCCCGCGTCCAGGACCGGATCATGCCGTCGTTGAATTATTGAAGACACGTCAGGTCTATTTGCATGTCGGATTGTGCAATAAACAATTTTGCGGGCTGCACAACTAATCACGTCCATCTCCCCCATGGTTGCACGTCATCAGATAGTTGGCCATATTGGCAAGACGGCAAGCTCCCATCTCTATGGTGCACGACGTCTGGATGACGATGTGCCGGTAATACTGAAGCAACTTGATCCGCATGAGGCCGGCGCCAGTCATTTTGCGCATTTCAGGCGTGAATACCTCCTGCTCCGATCGCTCAATGCCGCCGGCGTCGCGAAACCGACAGACCTGATCGATGAAGGCGGATGCCTGACAATGGTCTTGGACAACTTCGCCGGCGAGTCGCTCGAATCGATTCTGAACCGCGGCATGAGAATGGATTTGCCTGCTTGCCTGGGCATCGCCAGCGGTTTGGCGCATGCCCTGGCAGGCGTACACGCGGCTCACGTAGTCCATCAGGATATCCGCCCGGTCAATATCCTGGTGATGCGGGAGAGCCGACATATCCTTCTGGTCGACTTCAGCATTGCCGCTTCCAAAGAACAGGTGTTTTCGTCGAATGGCATTACCGTCCGCGCGGGCGATTGGGCATATGTGTCGCCCGAGCAAACCGGCCGCATGAATCGCGCAGTGGACTACCGCACCGATTTCTACTCGTTCGGCATCACGCTCTATCGCATGCTGACCGGTCAATTGCCGTTTTCCGCGGACGATCCGTTGGAATGGGCGCATTGCCATATCGCGCGTACCGCGAAACCGCCCTGCGATATCGCGCCCGACGTGCCTCGACCGGTATCGGACATCGTGATGAAACTCCTGGCCAAATTGCCGGAGGACCGGTATCAAAGCATGGACGGGCTGCAGGCCGATCTGGACTTATGTCTGGCACAGTGGCAATCATCCGGGTACATCGCACCGTTCCAACTGGGTGCGCAGGATGCTTCGGACCGCTTTCAGATCCCGCACAAACTCTATGGCAGGGAGCAGGAAAGAGCCGCCTTGCTGAAAGCATTCGATCGCATGGCGGCAACCGGCCGCCCGGTGCTGGTGACTGTCTCGGGTTACTCGGGTGTGGGCAAGTCGGCGCTGGTTGGTGAGTTGCATCAACCGATCATGGAAAAGCGGGGCTACTTCATTTCCGGCAAATTCGACCAGTACCAGCGCGATATTCCCTACGCCACCCTCACGCAAGCGTTTCGGGAGCTGGTGCAACAGCTACTTGCCGAAAGCGAGGTGCATATCGCCGGCTGGCGGAAGCGGATCCTGGAGGCAGTCGGCGTCAACGGCCGGCTTATCGTCGACGTCCTGCCGCAGATCGAGCTCATCATCGGCCAGCAGGCGCTTGTGCCGGCGTTACCGCCGAGCCAGGCTGAGCACCGCTTCCGCATGGCTTTCCGGCAATTCATCAGCGTATTTACCAGGAAAGAACATCCACTCGTTTTGTTCCTTGACGACTTGCAGTGGATCGACGCCGCCAGCCTGAAACTGATCGAACATCTGCTTACGCACGCCGACACCCGCCACCTTCTGCTGATTGCGACATACCGGGACAATGAAGTGAGTCCAATCCATCCGCTGCTGGCGAGCTTTGGTGCGATCCGGCACAGCGGCACATCGGTAGAGGACATCAAGCTCGCGGCGCTGTCGGTCGCGCAGTTGAACCGGCTGATGTCGAATACGCTGCATGCGGACGAAGCCATATGCGAACCCCTCACGCGGCAGGTGTTTGAACGGACCGGAGGCAATCCGTTCTTCTTTATTCAGTTCGTCGATTCGCTCCATAAGGAAGACTTGTTGCAATGGAACGCGCGAGACCGGATCTGGCGGTGGGATCTGGACCAGATCAAGACCAGGAACTTTGCCGACAACGTGGTCGACCTGATGGTCGCCAAGTTGCAGCGGTTGCCTGCAGCGGCCCAGGAAGTGCTGCAACTGGCCGCCTGCCTTGGCAACAAGTTTGATCTGTGCAGTCTCGCATTGGCCAGTGGCGCCTCGGTGGCCGAGACCGAACAGCACCTGTCGGCAGCGATACGGGAAGAGTTGATCGTGCGCGCCAACGGCATCGGCAAGTTCCTGCATGACCGGATTCAACAAGCGGCTTACTCGCTGATTCCGGAAGAGCGCCGCGGCGAGACTCACCTGCATATCGGCCGCGCGCTCATGGCAGGCATGCTCCCGGAGGAAATGACCGGACATATTTTCGATGTGACGAACCAGCTTAACCTGGGCGCGGCGCTGCTTGCCGACCGGGAGGAGAAAGGGCGGGTGGCGGAGCTCAACCTGCGCGCAGCACGCAAGGCCAAGTCATCGGCAGCGTATGCGTCAGCATGCAGATATCTTGCGGCCGGCATGGCCATGTTGGATGAAAGCGATTGGGAGAGCCGGCACCGGCTGGCATTCGACCTGTTCCTTGAAAGTGCGAGCTGCGAGTACTTGATCAGTAATTTCGACACCGTCAAGCAGTTGATCGCCGTGATCCTCCGCAAAAGCACGTCGAAAACAGAACGGGCGGCAGCCTACCACCTGAAAGTACTTGTCCATGCAATGCTGTCGGAGTACTCACAGGCCATCGACAGTGCGATCGAATGCCTGCAGCTGTTCGACATCAACATCCCTTCGCATCCAACCAGCGAACAGGTGCGGCAAGAGTGCGAGGCTGTCTGGCGCGACCTGGATAGCCAACAGATCGAGCAACTCATCGATCTGCCGCGGCTGACCGATCCCGAGATCGAAGCCGCCATGGACATGCTTCTGGTCGCCCATCCGTCGGCGTACTTCACCGACATTAATATGAACCATCTGCTCTTGTGCCGCATCGTGAGCTTAAGCCTGAAGCACGGGATGAGCAGTGCCTCCGCGCAAGGCTGGGCCTTGTTCGGTGCTTTTCTCGACCCAGCCTTCCACCGCTACGAAGAGGGGTACCGTCTTACGAAGCTTGCATGCGAAGTCGTCGACAAGCACGGTTTTTCGGCCTGCAAAGCAAGCGTCCTGTTCGCAATGCAGCAGGTTGCCGCATGGACGCAGCCTCTCACCGCTTCGCTCGATTTTGCGCGAGCCGCTTACCGTAGCGCGGTCGAAACCGGCGATATGTCCGTGATGTGCTACAGCCAGACTGTGATCGTTGCTTACCTTCGCATCCAGGGCGAGTCCCTGGAAACGGTATGGAGCGAGTCAGAGCAAAGCCTGGATTTCGTGCGAAAAGCCAAGTGTCGCGACGCGGCGGACGGCATCCTGATGCACCAGCGCTTCATCGCCAATATGCGGGGTGAGACCGAAAGTTTTTCAAGCTTTAGCGGTGCCGGTTTCGACGAAGCCGCATTCGAGGCTAAACTGACGCAGGACAGGACGAGCAGCCTGATCAGCGGATACTGGCTTCTTAAACTGATGGCGCGATTCATATCGGGCGACTACATGATGGCTCTGGCAGCCATCGAAAAGACGAAGACACTGCTGTGGATTGTGTCGGGATCCCTTCAGGCTCTGGACTATCACTATTATGCTGCGCTCACGATCGCAGCACTCTACGAGAAGGCCGAGCCCGATAAGCAGCGCGAATGGGGAAAATTGCTGACGGTGCATCAGGCGCAGTTGCGCAAGTTTGCGGAAATCGGTCCGTCGAACGTTCGCGACAAGTTTGCCCTGGTCTCGGCCGAAATCGAGCGCCTGCAGGGAGCCGATCTCGAGACTGTCATGCGCCTGTACGAACAAGCCATTCAGGCGGCCCGCGAGAACGGCATGGTTCATGACGAGGCAATCACCCACGAACTTGCCGCAAGGTTTTACTCCACACGCGGATTTCCGACCGCCGGCGAAGCTCATCTGGAACAGGCACGCGCCTGTTATGCGCGCTGGGGCGCCGACGGCAAGGTACGGCAGCTCGACGAGCGCTATCCGCAACTGCGCGACCGCACGGGGCGCGCTCCTGCCGCGCCTGTGGACCGCGAGATCCATCTGGATCTGCTGTCGGTAACCAAAGCCTCGCAAGCCATCTCCGGCCGGATCGTGTTGGATGAAATGATCGATACGCTGATGCGCATCATGCTCGAAAACGCCGGCGCGCAGACCGGCTGCCTGCTGCTGGCCCGTCATGAAGACCTGCTGCTGGCAGCCGACGCGTACGTCGAGCAGCAAACGGTACGGGTGCGGCAGCATCCCGCGCACACGCCGCCGGACATGTCATTGCCAACTGCCCTCCTCAATTACGTGCGACGCAGCCACGAGCCGGTGCTGCTGATGGATGCGTCCGTCCCGCATCCGCTTTCGGCCGACCCCTACTTCGCGCAACGGCATCCCAAGTCCGTGCTTTGTCTTCCCATTCTTCGGCAATCCGTGCTGATCGGCGTGCTCTACCTGGAAAACAATCTCGCCACCCATGCCTTCCCCCCGGAGCGGGTCAAAGTGCTGGAGCTGCTGGCCTGCCAGGCCGCCATCTCTCTCGACAATGCCCGTCTCTATGCCGATGTGCGCGACAGCCATGCCCGAATGCGGCGCCTGGTCGATTCCAACATCATCGGCATCGTCTTCTGGAGCCTGAGCGGCGGCATCACCGATGCCAACGACGCGTTTCTGCGGATGGTCGGCTACTCGCGGCAAGACCTGGCGGACGGAAAAATGAACTGGGCCTCCATGACACTGCCGGAATTCAAGTCGCTCGATGAGCTAAAGTTGGCGGAAGTGCGTGCCACCAGGACGAGTACTCCCTATGAGAAGGCATTCCGGCACAAGAATGGCATCCGTATTCCGGTGCTGATCGGCGCCGTTCTCTTCGACGATACGCCGGATCACGGTGTGGCCTTCGTGCTCGACATCACCGAGCGCAAGCAGGCCGAGGCGGAGCGGGAAGCACGCTATGCCGCCGAAGCAGCCAACCGAGCCAAGAGCGCTTTCCTGGCAAACATCAGCCATGAGCTGCGCACCCCCTTGAACGGCATCCTCGGCTATGCCCAGATATTGGAACGCGATTCGATGCTGGACGAGCGGCAGCTTACCGGCGTGGACGTGATCAAGAGGAGCGGCGAACATCTGCTCTCCCTCATCAACGATATCCTCGACCTGGCCAAGATCGAAGCCGGCAAGATGGAGCTCTATTTCTCCGACCTCCAGCTTGCCCCCTTTGTGCGCACCATCATCGAGATGATCGGCGTGAAGGCGGCACAGAAGGGCCTGGACTTCATCTGCGACATGGCATCGGACATGCCGCGGTGCATCCGGGCCGACGAGAAACGGTTGCGCCAGGTGTTGCTGAACTTGTTGTCCAATGCCGTCAAATTTACCGACCGTGGCCAGGTGGCGCTGCGGGTAAGCTTCGCGCCGCCGGCCCGGCTGCGCTTCGAGGTGCAGGATACCGGGGTCGGCATCGGTACGGATCAACTGGACACCATTTTCCAGCCGTTCGAACAGGTCGGCGACATGCAGCGCCGCCTGGGAGGCACCGGCCTGGGCCTGGCCATCAGCCGGCAATATGTGCGCCTGATGGGCGGCGAACTCCAGGTCGAGAGCCGCTACGGCCAGGGCAGCACCTTCCGGTTTGAACTGGAAATGCCGGTGGTGGATACGAGAACAGTCGCGGCACCGGGAAGGATCGTGACCGGCTACACCGGGCCGCGCAAGACAGTCCTGGTGGTGGACGATGTGGCCGAAAACCGGAAGGTGGTGACCGGCCTGTTGCACCCGCTCGGGTTCGAGGTGGTCGAGGCGACGAACGGCCGCGAGGTACTGCACATGGCGCAAAGCGTGCGGCCGCAACTGATCCTGATGGACATCGCGATGCCGGAAATGGATGGCCTGGAAACCACGCGTCACTTGCGCCAGCTGACTGCGTTCAAGGAGGTGCCGGTCATCGCGGTATCGGCCAGTGTTTCCACGAGTGATAGTGAGCAATGCCTGGCGGCCGGGGCCAATGATTTTTTGCCCAAACCGATCGATTTGGACCGGCTGCTAGGGAAGATCGCGACCTTGTTGCAACTGGAGTGGGTTTACGATGGGCCGCCATCGGCATCGCTTCCGGAATCCGGCGCGAGCGCGGCCTTCGTGGTGCCGCCACCGCAGGAAATGGAAGTCCTGTACCGTCTGGCCCGCCTGGGAAACATGCAGGACATTGCGGCGCATGCGACTTACCTGACCGAACTTGATCAGCGCTACGGACCGTTTGCCCGCCAGTTGCATGTGCTGGCCAAGCGCTACCAGTCCAAAGCCATCCTCGGCCTCGTGGAGAAATGCCTGAAGGGGGAGTCAGGTGCAATGACAGGCCAATGACAGGCCCGCCGGCCGGATAGCCTGTCTGCCGGGCGATGCGACGAGGCCAAAGCGATGTGCGCGTGGAACAAGGATGAAGCGGTCAATGGAGCAGCATGCTGTCGGCCGAGCACAGCCGGCCATCCCTTCCGGTCCAGGCAGACACGAATCCGGCAAGCGGAATCTCCCGCGCTATCCTGTCGTGACGCTGAGACCGGGGTTGCTTGCCGCCCCGGACTGATTGCAGGCCCGTTCAAAAAATTCCGCGAACGCCTCCGCCGGGATTGGCCGGCTGATATGGAATCCCTGCACCTCATCACACCCCGCATGGCGCAGGAAGTCCTGCTGTCCCGCGGTTTCCACGCCTTCCGCCACGACGGTCATATGCAGCGTCTTGCCCATCGCCACCACGGCTTCGACGATGGCCCGGTCTTCCGCCTTCGATTCGAGCTCGCGTATGAAGGACCGGTCGATCTTCAGCACATGGATTGGGAAATTGCGCAATTGGCCCAGCGAGGAATATCCGGTTCCGAAATCGTCGATGGCCAGGCGTACCCCGAGCTTCTTGATTGCCTGCAGCGTCAGCACCGCCTGCTGGGGGTTGTGCGCCACCATGCCTTCGGTGATTTCCAGTTCGAGCAGGCTGGCCGGCATGCCCGTCTCCGCGAGGATGACGGCGATATCCTCGACCAGGTTCCTGTCGGAGAATTGCCGGGCCGAGAGGTTTACCGCCATGCGGATCGGACGCATTCCCTGTCGTTGCCATGCCATGTTCTGCTCGCAAGCGGTACGCAGCACCCATTTCCCGATCGGAATGATCAAGCCGGATTCCTCGGCGACGTGGATGAAATGCACCGGCGGCACCTGCCCGAGCGAAGGGTTGTTCCAACGCAGCAATGCCTCGGTGCCGGACACTTGCCCGGAACGCAGGTCGAGCTTGGCCTGGTAGTGGATTTCAAACTCATTGCGTTCCAGCGCATGGCGCAGGCCCACTTCCACGGACAGCCTGTCCATCGCTTCGGCACCGATGGAGGTCGAATAAAACTGGAAGTTGTTCTTGCCCTCTTCCTTGGCAAGATACATCGCGCTGTCGGCATTCTTGAGCAGCGCCTGCTCGTCCGTGCCGTCATTCGGGTACAGGGCAATGCCGACGCTGGCCGATATCCGGCATTCCTGGCCCGCCAGGACCATGGGCCTGACTGCCGCGGCCAACAGCTTGCGGGCCACTTCGGCAGCCTGCTTTTCGTCACCCAGCTCGGGAATCAACACGACAAATTCGTCGCCACCCAAACGCGCGATGATGTCGCTGGTTCGCAAGGCCTGCCTGAACCGCAACGAGATTTCCTTCAGCAGGGAATCGCCGGCTTCATGGCCGAGCGTGTCATTGATGAGCTTGAAGCGGTCGAGGTCGATGAACAGCACCGCGAACCGCCGGCCGGCACGCTGCGACGACTGGATCTGCATCGTCAGCAACTGGTTGAACATCAGGCGGTTGGGGAGGCCGGTCAGGCCATCATGGGTTGCCAGGTGCTGAATGTGCTCTTCGGCCAGCTTTTCGTCGGTGACTTCCCTGGCGACGCCGCGGTAGCCCTTAAAAATGCCTTTGTCGAGGATGGGACCGCCGCTCAGGCTGACGAAATATTCCCGCCGGTCGGGCGACACCCGCTTGATGACCACCTCGCGGAAATGCTGGCGGCCATCGCATAGTTTGCGTAATCCGTCCCAGCCGCCGTCGAGTTCCACGCTGAACGCACTCTCCCATAACCGCTTGCCCAGAAACAAATCTTGCGGCAGCACCTTGCTGTCC
>NZ_DAIUCO010000206.1:0-9856 GCF_036846085.1 Noviherbaspirillum sp.
GCCTGATCCATATTGGCCCCGCTGGCCGCCTGCTGAAATTGCGCCGGCAGCTTGTCCATCAGGCTGGATAAACCGCCCATCTTCTTCATCTGCGAAATCTGGACCTTGAAGTCGTTCAGGTCGAACTTGCCGCCGACCTTGATCTTCTCGGCCAGATCCTGCGCTGCCGCGACGTCCACGCCCTTGCGCGCCTCCTCGACGAGCGCGAGGATGTCGCCCATGCCGAGGATCCGGTTCGCCATCCGGCTGGCATCAAATGCCTCCAGGCCGTCGAGCTTTTCCGCCACCCCGGCGAATTTGATCGGCTTGCCGGTAATGTGCCGGACCGACAGAGCGGCGCCGCCACGTGCATCGCCGTCCAGTTTGGTGAGCACCACGCCGGTCAGCGGCAGTGCGTCGTTGAAAGCCTTGGCGGTATTGATCGCGTCCTGGCCAAGCATGGCGTCGACCACGAACAGGGTCTCGATGGGCTTGACGGCCGCATGCAATGCGGCGATCTCCTGCATCATCGCTTCGTCGATGCCGAGGCGGCCAGCGGTATCGACGAGCAGCACGTCGTGATAGTGCCGCTTGGCATAATCCAGCGCCGCCAGGGCGATATCGACCGGTTTGTCGGTCGGCTCGGACGGGAAAAAATCGGCGCCGGCCTGTCCGGTGACGGTCTTCAGCTGGCCGATTGCCGCCGGTCGGTAGACGTCGGCGGATACCGTCAGGACCTTTTTCTTCTTTTCTTCGCGCAGGTATTTCGCCAGTTTGCCGACCGTGGTGGTCTTGCCGGCGCCTTGCAGGCCGGCCATCAGGATGACCGCCGGCGGCTGGGTGGCGAAATTCAATTGGGAGGCTTCCGGGCCGAGGTCGGCGCCCATGATGGCGGCAAGCTCGCGCTGCACCACGCCGACCAGCGCCTGGCCGGGCGAAAGGGATCCGATGACTTCCTCGCCGAGCGCCTTTTCCTTGACGCGGCTTATGAACTCCCGAACCGCGGGCAGGGCGACGTCGGCTTCCAGCAATGCCAGCCGTACTTCGCGCAGCATCTCGGCGGTGTTGGATTCGGTCAGGCGCGCCTCGCCGCGCATGGTCTTGACCACTTTGGCGAGACGTTGGGTCAGATTGTCGAGCATGGGATGTGAACTTTATGTAAGAGGATGAGGCGGTGCAGGCCCGGCAGTAGGCCGATGGCGGACACCGAAACCGGCCTGTCATTTTACCCGATGCCCTTGCCGTATTCCGCTGCGCCGGCGCAAGCTGCGGAAACCCGCACGGCTCGCACCGGAAATTCCGCCTTTCCGCATCAAGATACCCGCCGCTCCCTGACAAATCCCGTAAAAACAAAGACTTGTCGAGAGGAAACTGCTTGGCACGGACGCTGCATTGGCTGTTCATCACAACAAATAACCGGAGACAGCCATGACGAAGTACTGGAAAACAGCAGGTGCGGTATTGCTGATGTGCGCAACCATGACCGCGGCGAAAGCGGAAGACGGGGTGAGCGATACCTCGATCCTGATCGGACAGACGGTGGCCCTGACAGGCCAGATCGCGGGCGCGGTCAAGGAAATGAACGAGGGCGCGCAAGCCTATATCAGTTCGGTCAACCGCAGCGGCGGCGTGCACGGCCGCAAGATCGAGATACGTACGCTGGACGATAAATTCGATCCGGCGCTGGCCGCCAGCAACGCCGAAACGCTCATCCGGAAGGAAAAGGTCTTCGCCTTGTTCCAGAATCGCGGCACGCCGCACACCGAGGCACTGCTGCCGATACTGATGGCGAATGGGGTACCGCTGGTTGCGCCAAGCACCGGCGCTGCGCTATTCCACCGCCCCGTGAACCGCCTGTTGTTCAATGTCCGGGCCAAATACCAAGATGAGGTGGTGAAGGCGGTCGAGCACTTCACCACGGTCGGCGTGCGGGAAATCGGTCTGGTGCATGTCGATGATTCCTTCGGCGGCGATGCGCTGGCGGGATTCAACAGCGCAATGGCGTCGCGCAAGCTGACCCCAACCGGCATCGTCAAGTTCGACCGGGCAAAGCCGGATATCGACGCGGCGTCGAAGGCCGCGGTCAAGAATGCGCCAGGCGCGCTGATCATCGTCGGGTCGGCCACCACGACCGCCGACCTGATCAAGGCGATCCGTGCCGGCGGCAACCAGGCGCAGATCATGACCTTGTCGAATAACTCGTCACAGGCGTTCGTCAGGAGTCTCGGACCGGCCGGCATCGGCGTAATTGTTTCGCAGGTCACGCCTGCGCCGCACCTCGTCTCCAGCGGACTGGGACAGGAGTTCAAGCTGGCGGCAAAGGAGAGCGGGGCGACGGTTTCCTACGCCGCGATGGAGGGATTCGTTGCCGCCAAGGTCCTGGTCGAAGGCCTGCGCCGCGCCGGACGCAACCTCACGCGGGAGAGCTTCATCCGGGCGCTGGAATCGGTGCGGCGAATCGACCTCGGCGGCCTGATGGTCTCCTATAGCGAGACGGACCATACCGGCAGCGAGTTCGTGGAGCTGACGATGATCAGCCGGGACGGCCGCTTCCTGCGCTGAGCATGGTTACTTCGCCGTTCTCGGTTTTCGCGGGACGAAGTCGAAATTGAAGGCGAGCGGCTGGGTGCCGCCACTCGCGATCCTGACGGTCTGTGCCAGCGGCGGCTTGATGCTTCCCAGGTCCGGATGCCATGCCTTGATTTCATAGGTGCCGTCGGGCAAGCCCTCAAGCCTGGCGGACCCGGCGGCATCGGCCAAAGAATAGTAGGGCGTGTCGACCACCATGACGTAGGAGCGCATCCAGCCATGCAGGAGACAATAGACAACGACCAATCCCGGCTTGTCGAATACCACCGGCGGCGGCGTTCCCTTGTCGTATACCTTGTACTCGAATTCCTTGGCCGGTGAAAACGATTTGACGTGATGTTCGATCTTGTCGTTGTTGGGAAAGCTGATCGCGGTGCCGGTGCGCACGACGCTGACGTAAGGCTTGAACTGCAATTCTTCCTGGACGATCGTGGCGGGCTCCGGAACACGTGACGGTGGCGGCACGGCTGTCCCGACCGGTGTTGCGAACAGCACCACGTTGTTCAGAGCGGCGCCCGATTTGTCGGTGATGGTCGCGGTGACATTGCCCGCATGGGCGGGAGCTGCTGCAAGGACTGTGGATGCAAGCAGCGTTGCGAAGCATCGACGAAGGCGCAGGGTGGAGGAAAGATGATTCATGGCATCACCGCGTGACGACGTCGCGCTGCATCGGCGCCAGCTTGGCGACCAGCTTGTTCTGCACGCTGGAGGGAATGTTGTTCTTCTCCATCGCGATCTGCAGATCTTCCGCCAGCGCGTTGAAGGCGGCGTTCGTGATCTTCAGGTCTTCATGGATGGTCTTCATATCCTTGCCGCTGTACTTGCAGGGACCG
Source organism: Noviherbaspirillum sp. (assembly GCF_036846085.1). Lineage (NCBI taxonomy): Bacteria > Pseudomonadati > Pseudomonadota > Betaproteobacteria > Burkholderiales > Oxalobacteraceae > Noviherbaspirillum > Noviherbaspirillum sp. The sequence goes on from NZ_DAIUCO010000206.1 coordinate 3,402, forward strand.
CCGCCGAGTTCGCAGAACTGCTCCGCCAGGAGCAATGCAAGACGTTCCATATCGGTATCCTTGAAGGATTCGCTGATCCGGGCATCGGCAAGCACGATGACGAGAAAGTCGTCCACCACCTTGCGGATACCTTCCTTGCCGCCCAGTCCCTGGTAGATCGCATCGTGCGCCGGCGGCGTTTGTGCGATTGCGGCGGAACCCATCGGCAGAGCCAGCAGGAGAGCCAGGACAGAGATTACGCAGCGCAATATCGATTTCATCATTTCCTCGTTCATATAAAGTTAGAAGCCTGCCTGCAACGACAGATAGAAGCCTTTCTGCCGTTTCGGATTCAGGATGGTGATATCTCCGAGCGCGACGTAGGCGGCGGTGATCGAGATATGTTTGTTTGGAAACCATGCGATGAAGGCATCGTAGTAATCCTTCTCGTCATCCACTGCCAGGTTGTGCGGCTTCATTCGGTATTCGAGCCCCACGGCCATCTTCCGGTTGACCAGGTAGGCGGCGGAGATTTCCAGCATCGGCTGATAGCGGTCGCGCCGGTCGCCACCGAACCCCAGCAGGCCCATCTGGTTGGCCTTGGTGGCGCGCAGCGTGCCATTGAGAAGCAGGCTTTTGTCGAGCAGGATCTTGGTGGCGGACACGTAGTAGTCGATGCCGTCGTCCTTTTTTGCGCCGAGCTGGGTAACGCTGGTGACGGGACCGAGGCCGCGCACGCCCTCATTGCGCTTCACCATCAGGCCGACCGCGACCTGCGGCATGGCCGAATCCTGGTCATACACCGCATCGCCGGCGACCTTGAGCTTGGCGCCGAAGATATCCTGCCGGATCTCCAGGTTGTTCAGCGGTCCGTCGGTCCCCTTGAAGATTTGCTTGGTGGCCGACAGTTCGAGCCGGTCGGCGAGACCGATCGCAACGCCATAGACGTCGAGCGAATGATCTTGCGTCCTGACCGCGGTGTAGTGGGCGTTGCCGCCGTAGCTGTCGCGCGTCCCGTACCCGGTAATGAGCGCCCAGGGCGTCAACCCGCCACCGCCCGCGCCTTCGACCTGGCTGACTCCGCCGGTGGCAAGCAGCTTTCCGCTATCCGGCGTCCCGATGCCTTGTGCCTGCGCGGCCGCTGCGCTGATTGCGCAGAACGCGGCAAGCACCCGCAGTGATGTTGAAATGACCATGCTGATTTTCCCCTTGCAATACGTTTGTGCCGACACGGTTGGGTTGCGGGATATGATACGTAGAGGAAACTATTTCGGATTCAAGCCGGACCAGGTGAATTTGCGGTTTTCCGCACACCGCGGCGGCGTGCAAGGACGGACATGAAAAACGCTTCAATAAATCAGGCACTTATGCGATTGTGCAACCTGGCACAATCGCTGCACGCTCCGATGGCTATCCAGATAAAGACCTGATGCCCGCATGACTTCCAGAAAAAGCATCACCCTGCTTCTTCTTGCCCTATGGTGCTCGGCCGCCGTGGTGGTGGGCGCCTACCTGATTGGCGAAAGCAGGGCGCGCAGCGACATCGAATCCGGCAGCGAGCGCCAGTTACACCTCATTGCGCTCAACCTGGAATCGGTGCTGGAGAAATTCGAAACACTTCCTTTCGTGGTCGCGTTCCAGCCCGAAGTGACACAGGCGCTGGCCACGCCGGACAACAACGCCGTCATTCACCGGCTCAACCTGATCCTGCAGGCGATCCAGCGGCAGGCGAAGGTCAGCGCAATTTACCTGATGGACCGTGACGGCAATACGCTCGCCTCGAGCAATTGGGACGAACCGCTTAGCTTCGTCGGCAGGAACTTCAGTTTCCGCCCCTATTTCTACGATGCGTTGAAGGGCGACGCCGGGCGTTTTTACGGGATCGGCAATGCGACCGGCGAACCCGGTTATTTCATCGCCCAGCCGGTGTATCCGGTAGCGGTTGCGCGCGGCAAGGGCAATCCGGCCGGCGTCATCGCCGTGAAAATCAGCCTGTCCGAATTCGAGGAAACCTGGCGCAGCAGCGAGGACCCCATCGCGCTGGTCGACAAAAGCAAGGTTGTTTTCCTCAGTAACCGTCCGGACTGGAAATATCACAGCACCGTCGCGCTGGATGCGAACGCCCAGCGCGACCTTGCCGATACGCTGCAGTACGCCGGCCGGAAAATTACGCCGATCCGGGATCTTCCCGCATCCATGCATGCAGGGTTCGGCGAATCGGTTTCGCAACCGATCGGCCGCCTGGGCTGGCAACTGATGCTCTTTCCCTCGCATGCGCGGATCGAACGTAGCGCCACGCTCACAGCATTGGCTTCTGCGCTGCTCCTGGCAATCGCCGCGATTTCGTCATGGGCGCTGTATCAGCGCCGGCGGCGCATGGAGGAGCGCATGGCGTCGCGCAGGGCGCTGCAGCAGGCGGCGGAGGAACTTGACCTCAGGATTGCGCAAAGCACCGAGGCCTTGCTGACGGCGAATCAGACGCTGGAAACGAAATACGCCAAGCTGAAGGAAACCGAGCATATCCTGCGTTCCACCCAGAATGAACTGGTGCAGGCAGGCAAACTGGCCATGCTCGGACAGATGGCCGCCGGCATGACGCATGAACTTAATCAACCGCTTACCGCCATTCGCGCCTTCGCCGACAACGCGGTCACTTTCCTCGCCCGCGGGCAGATCGGACCTGCGAGCGAGAACCTCACGCACATCAGTGCCGCCAGCGGAAGGATGGGCGCGATCATCGGGCAATTGAAGGGTTTTGCCAGAAAGAGCCATGAAACGGTGTCGTCGGTGGACCTCGCGCAATCAATCCTTGCGTCGGCGGCACTGCTGGACAGCGAATTCCATCGGAACGGCGTGACGCTGGACATGGACGTTCCGGCGCCGCTCAGCGTGGTCGGCGACGCGGTACGGATCGAGCAAGTGCTGATCAACCTGATGCGCAATGCCATCGACGCGGTGGAAGGCGCCACGACGAAACGGGTGTCGATCCGCCTGCAGCGCCAAGAGGACGATGCGGTCATTGCCATCCGTGATTCGGGCGCCGGCATTCCGGAACAGGTGGCACAGCATCTGTTCGAGCCGTTTTTTACGACCAAGCCATCCGGCAAGGGATTGGGGCTGGGGCTGGCAATTTCCTCGTCCATCGTCCAGGCGATGAACGGCCAGCTTGGCGCGCACAATCCACCCGGAGGCGGCGCCGAATTTGTGGTGCGATTGCCGCTGCAGCAGACGGAGACGCCGGCAGCGAAAGGAGAACAGCTTGTCAGTATGTGAAGCATTGTTGATCGAAGACGAACAGGCGGTGCGGATGGCGACCACCCAGACGTTGCAATTGGGCGGCTTTACCGTGCATGCCTGCGCCAGCGTCGAACAAGCGCAAAAATGGCTGCAACCCGGCTTTCCCGGCGTCGTGATAACCGACGTTCGACTCCCAGGCAAGTCCGGCCTTGACCTGCTGGCGCAGTCGGTGGCGCTCGACCCCGATCTGCCGGTCATCCTGGTGACCGGCCATGGCGATGTCGGCATGGCGGTCGAGGCGATGCGGACCGGCGCCTATGATTTCATCGAAAAGCCGTTCGCCGCCGACCGATTGATGGAAACCGTGCGCCGCGCGCAGGAAAAGCGCAGCCTGGTGCTGGAAAACCAGCGGCTCAAAGCGGCATGGCTGTCGCATCCGGACATGCCGGCGCTGATCGGACAGTCGCCGGCGCTCGAACGTGTCCGCACCCTGATCCGCAGCGTCGGGCCGACGGCCGCCGATGTGCTGATCAATGGCCAGACCGGGAGCGGCAAGGAAGTCGTCGCGCGCCAGTTGCATGCAGCCAGCGGGCGCAAGGGACCGTTCGTCGCCATCAACTGCGGCGCGCTGCCGGAGACCGTATTCGAAAGCGAGATTTTCGGCCATGAGGCCGGCGCATTCACCAGCGCGCAGAAGCGGCGCATCGGCAAGCTCGAGTACGCGAATGGCGGCACGGTGTTTCTCGACGAAATCGAAAGCATGCCGATGGCGTTGCAGGTCAAGCTGCTGCGCGTATTGCAGGAGCGCCAGCTCGAGCGCCTGGGCGGCAATGATCCGATCCATATCGACTGCCGTGTCATTGCCGCCAGCAAGGCGGACCTGTTGCGGCTCGCGTCCCAGGGCAGTTTCCGGGAAGACCTCTATTACCGCATCGGCGTGGTCGCCATCGATCTGCCGTCGCTCGCGGAGCGCCGCGAGGACATCCCGTTGCTGCTCGCGCACTTCGTCCAGGGTGCCGCGATCCGCTATCAACGTCCGGTGCCGCAATGGACCGCTGCGCAGATGGCAATGTGGCAGGCACAGGATTGGCCGGGGAACGTGCGCGAACTGCGCAATTTTGCCGACCGTCTCGTTCTCGGCATCGGAATCCAGGGCGGCGCCGGCCATGCGGAGGATGGAAAGTTACAGGGGGAAGGAAAGCCGGGCGTTGCATCCCAAAGCCTGCCGCAGCAAGTCGATGCGTTCGAACGCAGCCTCATCATTCAGGCACTCGCGGCGAATGAGGGAAGTGTCGCGGCGGCGGCGGAACATCTTGGCGTACCGAAAAAAACTTTGTACGACAAACTGAAAAAATACCAATTGCCCACGGGACGCGGTTTGGATGCCTGACAGTGCTTGTCGGCGGACCGACATGGTGTAAACTCGATCCCTGTTTTTGACCTCTTCCCGCGATGCAAATATCCCTTCTTGTCCTGGCTGCATTGTTTTATGCAATCTGCGCGCTGCTGCCGTCGCAACGGCGCGGCGCGATCGCCGCCGGCACGGCCATCGGATGGCTGATGCATGGCGCCGCGCTATGGGGCGGCATGGTCGCGCCTGACTCCCTGCGGATCGGATTTGCCATCATGCTCTCTGCCACACTCTGGATATCGGTTGCCGCATACTGGCTGGAGAACCGCAATTTTTCCCTGGACGGTCTGCGCGTGCTGGTGCTGCCCTGTGCAGCCGTCGCGGCAATGCTGCCGCTGGCGTTCCCCGGCAGCGTGGTGCCGCTGGCCGGCAAATCAATCTGGTTTTCCTGGCATATCGCGATTTCCATCCTTGCCTACAGCACGCTGACGATCGCTGCGTTTCACGCGGTGCTGATGGCGCTCCAGGAATCCAAGTTGCATACACGCCCCGACGCAGCGCAGCGCGGGTGGCTGGCCGCCGCGATCGACCGGCTGCCTGCCCTGCTCACGATGGAGCGGCTGCTGTTCAGGCTCATCGCCTTCGGCTTCGGGCTGCTTACCCTTACCGTGTTGTCGGGCATCGTATTCTCCGAAAAGCTGTTCGGCATCCCCTTCAAATGGGACCATAAAATCATCTTTACGCTGTTGTCCTGGGCGCTGTTCGGCCTGCTTCTGGCCGGGCGGCACTGGCGCGGATGGCGCGGCAAGACCGCATTGAGCTTCACATTGTCCGGTTTCGCCACGCTCCTTCTGGCATACGTCGGCAGCCGCTTTGTACTGGAAGTCGTATTGCATCGGGGACTCGCGTGAAAGTACTGATCTGGGTCGTGCTCGCCGCGGTCGTCGTTCTCTGGCTTCTGTACGGTAAGAAGAAATCCCTTCAGACCAAGGCGAAGCCCCAGGAAAAGCCCCTGATGGAGGGCGCGGAAGCGATGATCGAATGCGCCTATTGCAAGACCCACGTGCCGGCATCGGAATCGGTTGCCGGTCCCTCCGGTGCGGTCTTCTGCAGTGAAGAGCACAGGCGTCTGGGCGCTTCTCCGCGGTAATGCTGATCGCCAGCCCGGTCACGACCGAGACCCGAGAAACGCTCTGGCGAACGCTGCAAACCTTCAGCTTCACGCGCATCGTCATTGCCGGCGTATTGCTGGTCTATCTGAGTTTCAATACCAAGCAAGGCTTCGACCAGGGCATTGAATTCGTCGACTGGCGGACCTGCGCCGCCTATCTCGCGGCAGCCTTTGCCTTTGCGGCGTTGACGATTTACCTCCAGCGCCGTTACCTGTTGCAGCTGATCGCACAGATCGCCGTGGATGTCAGCGCGATATCGCTGCTGTATGTCGCCGCCGGTGGCGCGAAGAGCGGTCTTGCCATCCTTTATTTGTTCCCGATCGCAGGCTGCGCGATCCTTGCGCCGCTGGTACTGGCGCTGTTCTTTGCCGCCCTGGTCACCATCGTCATGCTCGGCGAGGCCGGGTACCAGCTCATCAGTACTTCCGCCGAAGCCGTGATTTCACGCGCCGGATTGTACGGGGCGGCATTCTTCGCGGCGGCTTACGTCATCAACCGGCTGGCCGCCAGGCTGATCAAGCAGGAAAACCTGGCAATGCAGCGCGGCCGCGACTTGCGTATACAAGAAGCGATCAATCGCCTGGTCATCGCCGACATGGGCGACGGCATGTCCCTGCTGCGCCCGGACACAGACGTGCCGAACGGCGGCAAAGTTCGGTGATTTTGGATTTTAGATTCCTGGGTATGCAGTTGATTCAGGCGCACACTACTGGTAG
>NZ_DAIUCO010000207.1:0-9811 GCF_036846085.1 Noviherbaspirillum sp.
GTCGACAACGGAGTGGTGAAGCTCGCCCCGGTGCAAGTGGCAGGCGCATCCGGCAACGACATTCTGCTTGCCGGCGGCGTTTCCGCAGGCCAGACCGTTGTGACTGGCGGCGCCAACCTGCTTAAACCCGGGCAGAAAGTCAGGATTCTCGGCGCGGACGCGACTGTCGACGCCGACAACAAGGTCGTCGTCGGGGCCGCTAAATGAAAGGCGGTTTCAACCTGTCCCGCTGGGCGCTCGAACATATTCCGCTGACCAGGTACCTGATCGTCGTCCTGCTCCTCGGCGGTGTGCTGGGTTACAGCAAGCTCGGCCAGGATGAAGACCCGCCATTCACCTTCCGGGCCATGGTGGTGCGCGCGGTCTGGCCAGGCGCGACCGCGCTGCAGATGGCCGACCAGGTCACTGACAAGCTCGAACGAAAATTGCAGGAAACGCCGTACATCGACAAGATCCGCAGCTATTCCAAGCCGGGCGAAACACTGATCATCCTCCAATTGCGTGAATCGACGCCGCCGAAGGAAACCCCGGCAGCCTGGTACCAGGTGCGGAAGAAGATCAGTGACATCCGCGGCACGCTGCCGCCGGGAGTGATCGGACCGTTTTTCAATGATGAATTCGGCGATACCTACGGTTCGATCTTCGCGCTTTCCAGTGACGGATTCAATTATGCGGAAGTCAAGGACTATGCGGACTTCGTCCGCCAGCAATTGCTGCTTGTGCCGTCGGTATCAAAGGTCGAGTTGTTCGGTGTGCAGGAAGAGCGGATCAACATCGAGTTCTCCCATAAAAAGTTTGCGCAACTCGGCGTGCCGTTCGAGGCCATCGTCTCCCAGCTGAATACGCAGAACAGTGTCGAAGCAACCGGTGTGCTGGTGACGCCGACCGACAACCTGCAGGTACGTGTAACAGGTGCAATGCAGACCGTCAAAGACCTTGAGAACCTTGAGCTCCGTGCCGCAGGCACCACTTTCCGCCTGGGGGATTTCGCGAGCGTCCGGCGGGAGTTCCGCAATCCGCCGCAGGACAAGATGCGCTACAACGGCAAGGAAGTCATCGGGCTCGGCATTTCGATGGAAAAGGGCGGCGACATCATCGACCTTGGTCACAATCTGCAGAAGACCGTGGGCGAGCTGAAAGGAAAATTGCCGGTCGGGATCGAACTGGAGCAGGTGTCCGACCAGCCGCGCGCTGTCACGTCGTCCGTCAATGAATTCCTCCGCACCCTGGCAGAAGCGGTGCTGATCGTCATGGCGGTGAGTTTTGTTGCGCTGGGCCTGCACACCAAGCCGCTACGGCTCGACGTGCGGCCGGGGTTGGTCGTCGCCTTGACGATACCGCTGGTGCTGGCGGTGACCTTTCTTTTCATGCGCATCTTCAATATCGACCTCCACAAGATTTCGCTTGGGGCGCTGATCATCGCGCTGGGATTGCTTGTCGATGACGCCATCATCGCGGTGGAAATGATGGTGCGCAAAATGGAAGAGGGCTTCTCCCGTTTCGATGCCGCGACTTTCGCCTACACATCGACCGCCATGCCGATGCTCACAGGGACACTCATCACCGCCGCCGGCTTCCTCCCCATCGGTCTTGCGAAATCAGCCGCCGGCGAGTACACCTTCTCCATGTTTTCAGTGAATGCGCTCGCGCTGCTGATTTCCTGGTTCGCCGCGGTTCTCTTCACGCCGTACATTGGATATGTCTTGCTGAAGGCGAAACCCGCTTCCGGCGCCGGCGGTCATCATGAACTGTTCGATACCCCTTTTTACCAACGTTTCCGCTCGCTTGTGACATGGTGCGTCGAATGGCGCAAGACCACGATATTGCTCACGCTGGTGGTATTCGGACTCGGCGTGTTCGGGTTCAAGTTCATCGAACAGCAGTTCTTCCCTGATTCGAGCAGGCCGGAACTGATGGTTGAACTGTGGATGCCCGAAGGAACCGCGTTCGCAGCAACCGAGGCGCAGGCAAAAAAATTTGAGGACTTCATTCGACAGCAGGACGGCGTCGAAAGCATCACCAGCTATGTCGGCACCGGGAGTCCGCGCTTCTATCTGCCGCTCGACCAGATATTTCCCCAGACCAACGTATCGCAGATCGTTGTATTGCCGAAGGATTTGAAGGCAAGGGAAACCTTGCGCCTCAAGATCGTCGACGCGTTCAAGAACGACTTTCCGGAAGTGCGGGGTAGGGTGAAGTTGCTGCCGAACGGTCCTCCGGTACCGTATCCGGTGCAGTTCCGCGTCTCCGGCACCGAGGTCGCGACCGTGCGCGCCATCGCCGACCAGGTCAAGGGTGTCATGCGTTCCAACCCGAATGCTGTCGGTGTGAACGACAACTGGAACGAGTCGGTGAAGGTGCTGCGGCTGGATCTCGATCAGGACAAGTTGCGCGCGCTCGGCATCAGCTCGCAAACGGTGATGCGCGCGGCCAATACCATCCTGACTGGCACCACGATCGGTCAATTCCGCGACAGCAACAAGCTGATCGACATTGCCATTCGCCAGCCGGTGGAGGAGCGGTCAACCATCACCGCACTCAATGCCGCCAATATTCAGACATCGACCGGCCGGTCGGTGCCACTGTCCCAGGTGGCGCGCGCCCAATTCGTCTGGGAGCCGGGTGTGGTCTGGCGCGAGGGAAGGGAATGGGCAATTACTGTCCAGTCGGATGTGGTGGACGGCATACAGGGACCGACGGTATCCAGCCAGATCGATCCGGAATTGAACCGCTTGCGGCAGGCCCTGCCGGCCGGTTACCGCATTGAACTGGCGGGTGCGGCTGCCGACAGCGGCAAGGCGCAGCAATCGATTGCCGCCAATGTGCCGCTGGTAGTATTCATCATCTTCACGCTGCTGATGCTGCAGCTGCACAGCTTTTCGCGTTCGCTGCTGGTCTTCCTCACCGGCCCATTGGGATTGGCGGGTGCCGCGATGGCGCTGCTGATCCTGCAGCGCCCATTCGGATTCGTGGCCCAGCTTGGTGTGATTGCGCTGTTCGGCATGATCATCCGCAACTCCGTCATCCTCATCGATCAAATCGAGCAGGATATCGCGGGAGGTGTTCCTCCATGGAATGCGGTCATCGAATCCGCGGTAAGGCGATTCAGGCCGATTATCCTGACCGCCGCCGCCGCGGTGCTGGCGATGATTCCTCTGTCCCGCTCCGTGTTCTGGGGGCCGATGGCAGTTGCCATCATGGGTGGCCTGATCATTGCCACGGCGCTGACCCTGCTGTTCCTGCCGGCGCTCTACGCAGCATGGTTCAAGGTAAGGCGGCCGGCCTGACGTACCCCGAAGATGGTCGCGCGGCTTAAAAATCGCGCGACTACCGAAAAAATCCAGTAAAATCTCGCGCTGAAGTTGAAGAGCTACCAACAAAGGCTTAACAGGGCGACCGGATTTCACTTCATGGTCGCCCTTTGCTTTTGTGCATGATCACAGGCAAGCAAATTCCCGCGAGGATGGCGAAATTGGTAGACGCACCAGGTTTAGGTCCTGACGCCAGCAATGGTGTGGGGGTTCGAGTCCCCCTCCTCGCACCACAAAATTCCTCATTTTTTGGACGATTCACATGTCAACTGCAGTCGAAACCCTGGATAAACTCGAGCGCCGCATAACCATCACTCTGCCGCTGGCAGACGTACAGGCAGAAGTCGAAAAACGTCTGAAGATCCGTGCCCGCACCGCCAAGGCGCCCGGTTTCCGTCCAGGCAAGGTGCCGATGAAGATGGTCGCCCAGCAGTATGATATCAGGTCGAAACCGAAGTGTTGAACGACAAGGTTGGCCGCGCATTCAGCGACGCTGCCACGGAAAACAACCTGCGCGTGGCCGGTCTGCCGAGAATCGAACCGAAATCCGGTGAGGGCGTGGCCGAAGGCGCAGTGGCATTCGATGCCACGTTCGAGGTTTACCCGGAAGTCAAGGTCGGTGACCTGTCGAGCGCCGAAGTGGAGCGCGTGACAACCGACGTCACCGACGCCGAGATCGACAAGACAATCGACATCCTGCGCAAGCAGCGCGTTCACTACCACGTCAAGGGCGAGCAGGGCGCGCACGGCGACGGCGGCGCCGACCAGAGCGCTCAGAGCGGCGACCGCGTTACGGTCGACTTTGTCGGCAGTATCGATGGCGTCGAATTTCAGGGCGGCAAAGCCGACGACTACGCATTCGTGCTCGGCGAGGGCCGCATGTTGCCGGAGTTTGAAGCGGCTGCAACCGGCCTGAAGGTCGGTGAGTCCAAAACCTTCCCGCTGGCGTTCCCGGCTGACTATCACGGCAAGGATGTGGCCGGAAAAACAGCCGAGTTCACCATCACGATGAAGAAGATCGAATGGGCTCACATGCCCGAGGTCGATACCGAGTTTGCCAAGTCACTGGGTATCGCCGATGGTGATCTGGCCAAGATGCGTGAAGACATCCGGACCAACCTCGAACGCGAGGTAAAGAACCGGGTCAAGGCAAAGACCAAGGACAGCGTGATGGATGCGCTGATCAAGGCGTCCGAACTCGATGTGCCGAAAGCACTGGTCGAACAGGATGTGGAGCGGCTGGTCGAAATGACTCGCCAGGACATGGCGCAGCGCGGCATGAACGCCAAGGACATGCCCTTCCCGCCGGAGCTTTTCACGCCGCAGGCCGAACGCCGTGTGCGCCTGGGCTTGATTCTGGCGGAAGTCGTCAAGGCCAACAATTTGCAGGCAACCCCCGAACAGGTCAAGGCGCAGGTGGAAGATTTCGCGCAAAGTTACGAGGACCCGCAGCAAGTGCTGAAGTATTATTACAGCGACCGTCGTCGTCTTGCTGAAGTAGAGGCCCTTGTTTTGGAAGAAAACGTCGTTAACTATGTGCTGAGCAAAGCCAAGGTGACCGACAAGCCGGTCGCATTCGACGAATTGATGGGCAACAACGCACAAGCTTAACTTGTTTGTGCACACCGTCTTCAAAAGGAAACGCACATGTCAGGACTGATACGAAATTCCGCACTCGACACCGAAATGCTCGGCATGGTGCCGATGGTGATCGAGCAGAGCGGCCGGGGCGAGCGCGCCTACGATATCTATTCGCGCCTGCTGAAAGAGCGGGTGATCTTTCTGGTCGGTCCGGTCAATGACCATGCAGCAAACCTGATCGTGGCACAGTTGCTGTTCCTGGAAAGCGAAAACCCGGACAAGGATATTTCCCTTTACATCAACTCGCCGGGCGGGTCGGTGTCGGCAGGGATGGCGATCTTCGATACAATGCAGTTCATCAAGCCAGACGTCTCGACACTGTGCACTGGTCTGGCTGCTTCGATGGGCGCATTCCTTCTGGCCGCCGGCGCCAAGGGCAAGCGGTTTTCACTGCCGAACTCGCGCATCATGATTCACCAGCCTCTTGGCGGTGCGCAAGGACAAGCGGCGGATATCGAGATCCAGGCGCGTGAAATCCTGTATCTGCGTGATCGCCTGAACCATATTCTTGCGGAAAAAACCGGCAGGACCGTGGAACAAATCAGCAAGGATACAGACAGAGATAATTTCATGTCCGCAGCAGATGCGGCTGAATATGGCATGATTGACAAGGTGCTGACCACCCGTGCTTGATTGATCTGTCCCCGCGTAACACGCCCGGACGCCGCCACGTTCGGGCGTTTTTGTTTTGGCGCGACGGATTCCCGGACCTGGCCCGTTTTCTTGAGCGGCGTCGTGACGAATCCGGAATTCGCAGGTAATATCGAATCCATCCCTACACATACGTTGCCCCATGTCTGATAAAAAATCCTCCAGCGGCGAAAAATTGCTTTACTGCTCTTTCTGCGGCAAGAGTCAACACGAGGTAAAAAAGTTGATCGCGGGTCCGTCCGTATTCATCTGCGATGAATGCATCGACCTGTGCAATGACATCATCCGCGACGAGGCATCCAGTATTGAATCGGTCGCCGGACCGAAATCCGACCTGCCGACACCTCAGGAAATTTTCGAGTTGCTCGGACAATACGTTATCGGTCAAGAGACTGCAAAGCGCATCCTGTCAGTCGCGGTTTACAACCACTACAAGCGCCTGAAGCATTTGGGCAAGAAAGATGAAGTCGAGCTTGCCAAGAGCAACATTCTGCTCGTCGGACCCACCGGATCGGGCAAGACGCTTCTCGCACAGACTCTTGCGCGCATGCTGAACGTGCCGTTCGTTATCGCCGATGCGACGACGCTTACCGAAGCCGGCTATGTCGGTGAGGACGTCGAGAACATCATCCAGAAGTTATTGCAGAACTGCAATTATGAGGTTGAAAAAGCGCAGAAGGGCATTGTCTACATCGATGAGATCGACAAGATTTCCCGCAAGTCCGACAATCCATCGATCACCCGCGACGTGTCCGGCGAGGGTGTGCAGCAGGCGCTCCTGAAGCTGATTGAAGGTACGATGGCATCGGTGCCACCTCAGGGCGGCCGCAAACATCCGAATCAGGATTTTGTGCAAATTGATACCACGAACATCATGTTCATTTGTGGCGGAGCGTTCGACGGCCTTGCAAAGATCATCTCCAACCGATCGGAGAAAAGCGGAATCGGTTTCGCGGCCAGTGTGAAAAGCCAGCAGGAGCGTACGGCAAGCGAAGTACTGCTCGATGCGGAGCCAGAAGACCTGATCAAGTTCGGTCTCATTCCCGAGTTGGTCGGACGACTGCCGGTAGTCGCAACTTTGAGTGAACTAAACGAAGAAGCTCTAATCCAAATATTGCTTGAACCCAAGAATGCCTTGATTAAACAGTACGCAAAACTGTTGCAGATGGAAGGGGCGGAATTGGAGGTTCGGCCGGCAGCGTTGCACGCGATCGCCCGCAAGGCGCTCGAGCGCAAAACTGGCGCACGGGGTTTGCGTTCCATTCTCGAGCATGCATTGCTTGATGTTATGTTCGAGTTGCCGAGTCAGCACAACGTTGCCAAAGTAGTGATCGATGAGAACACGATTACCAATGGCGCCAAACCTTTGTTGATCTACCATGAGCAGCCCAAGGTTTCGGGAGCGAAGTAAGCTCCTGAAACGCGATTCTCAAAAATGTAGCGGTTAAAGTCCACTTTTTGCCTAGAAGCAGTACAATTTGTCTCACAACAACTATTTCCGGCTTCCACCGAAAAGCCACCCGAAGGCGACTTCGCGTGTGGCTTTTTTTATTGCAGTTTTGTATTGCACTTTAGTTAGCGAATTTAGGATTTTTTTGTTTCCGCTTGGACTTGAGTTTTTGGCTGCCATGCCAACATCATTAACAAGCTTTTAGACTTAGAAAAGGTTCGCCATGACGACTTCTACAACATTCACTGAACATACCCAACTGCCGCTGTTGCCGTTGCGGGACGTCGTTGTTTTCCCGCATATGGTGATCCCACTATTTGTCGGTCGTCCCAAGTCGATCAAAGCGTTGGAAGCAGCTATGGAACAAGGCAAGAGCATCATGCTTGCCGCGCAAAAAGCAGCTGCCAAAGATGAACCGTCCGCCGAAGACATTTATGAAATCGGTTGTGTCGCCAATATCCTGCAAATGCTCAAACTCCCCGACGGCACCGTCAAGGTGCTCGTCGAAGGGGCGCAGCGTGCGCGCATCCATAACATCACTGAGCTCGATACGCATTTCGCCGCAGATCTGACTCCGGTCGAATCCGAGCCGGGCGATGAATCCGAGGTGGAGGCGATGCGCCGTGCGATCGTCCAGCAGTTCGATCAGTATGTGAAGCTCAATAAAAAAATCCCTCCCGAGATTCTGACCTCGTTGGCGGGTATCGATGACGCAGGGCGCCTTGCAGACACCATCGCCGCGCATCTTCCGCTGAAGCTGGAACAGAAACAGGTCATCCTGGAGATTTTCAACGTCGCGAAGCGGCACGAGCATCTGCTCGGCCAGCTTGAAGGCGAGCTCGATATCCTGCAGGTGGAGAAGCGCATCCGTGGCCGCGTCAAGCGCCAGATGGAAAAGTCTCAGCGCGAGTACTACCTGAATGAGCAGGTCAAGGCGATCCAGAAGGAATTGGGCGAGGGTGAAGAGGGCGCCGATCTGGAAGAGCTTGAGAAGAAGATCATTGCGGCCAAGATGCCCAAGGAAGCCAGGGACAAGGCGCAGGCAGAGTTGAAAAAACTGAAGCTGATGTCGCCGATGTCGGCTGAAGCGACGGTGGTACGCAACTACATCGATACGCTGGTTGCTCTGCCATGGAAGAAAAAATCGAAGGTCAACAACGAGTTGGCGAATGCCGAGAAGGTCCTTGAGGGCGATCACTACGGACTGGAGAAGGTCAAGGAACGCATTCTCGAGTATCTTGCTGTCCAACAGCGCGTCGACAAGCTCAAGGCGCCTATCCTGTGCCTGGTAGGACCACCAGGGGTTGGCAAGACTTCGCTCGGCCAGTCAATCGCACGTGCGACCAACCGCAAGTTCGTCCGTATGGCATTGGGCGGCGTGCGGGATGAAGCCGAAATCCGTGGGCACCGCCGTACCTACATCGGATCGATGCCTGGCAAGATTCTTCAGAGCTTGTCCAAGGTCGGTGTGCGCAATCCGCTGTTCCTGCTGGATGAGGTCGACAAGCTCGGCATGGATTTTCGTGGCGACCCGTCATCGGCACTTCTGGAAGTGCTCGATCCGGAGCAGAACCACACCTTCTCCGACCACTATGTTGAAGTCGACTTTGATTTGTCGGATGTGATGTTCGTTGCGACTTCCAATTCGCTCAACATCCCGCCCGCACTGCTCGATAGGATGGAAGTCATCCGTCTGTCCGGCTATACGGAAGACGAGAAGACGAACATCGCGTTGCGCTATCTGCTGCCGAAACAGATCAGCAATAACGGCTTGAAGGAAGACGAAATCAGCGTCAACGAAGCGGCAATCCGCGACATCATCCGTTACTACACCCGTGAAGCCGGGGTGCGTTCGCTTGAGCGTGAAGTGTCGAAAATTTGCCGCAAGGTCGTGAAGATGCTTCTGCTTAAAAAGCAGGAGCGCAAGATTACCGTCACGTCGAAGAACCTGGACAAATTCCTTGGTATCCGTCGTTTCGATTTCGGCATGGCGGAAAAGGAAAACCAGATCGGCCAGGTCGTTGGATTGGCATGGACCGAAGTCGGTGGCGATCTGTTGACCATCGAGTCAATGACGATGCCCGGCAAGGGCGACGTCATTCGCACAGGTACTTTGGGCGATGTGATGAAGGAGTCGATCGAAGCAGCGCGCACCGTGGTACGCAGTCGTGCGAAGCGGCTGGGAATCAAGAGCGATTTGTTCAGCAAGATCGATATCCACATTCACGTGCCGGAGGGTGCGACGCCGAAGGATGGTCCGTCCGCGGGTATCGCAATGACCACGGCTCTCGTGTCTGTCCTGACGGGCATTCCTGTCCGTGCCGATGTGGCGATGACAGGCGAGATCACGCTGCGCGGAGAAGTGCTGCCGATCGGCGGATTGAAAGAAAAGCTGCTGGCCGCGCATCGTGGCGATATCAAGACAGTCCTGATTCCCGAGCAGAATGTGAAGGATCTGACGGACATTCCGGATAACGTCAAGAACAAGCTGGAAATCATCCCTGTGCGCTGGATCGACAAGGTGCTGGAAGTCGCTCTGGAACGGCAACCCACACCGCTACCGGATGAGCAGGCGCCAGTCGATACCGCGGTTGCAAAACCGTCGGAACAGACTGACCCGACCGTGATGAAGCATTAATTGTTCGGTTAATCCAAAAAGGCGATCTTAGGATCGCCTTTCAGACTGCTGACAAACCCTCGCCTTGTGCGGGGGTTTTTGTTTTAATAACGCATGCTCAAGACGCCCACCCCTGCCCAA
>NZ_DAIUCO010000208.1:0-9781 GCF_036846085.1 Noviherbaspirillum sp.
GGCTGAAGCTGTCGATTCTGGAACAGCAGGCCTACGCGGAACCGGCGGATGCTCCCGGCCGCGACGTGATGCGGGGCCTTTTGCGGCAGCAGCTGCGGGCAATGCAGCGATGGCCGTTGACAGGACAGCGGCTGCTGGAACTGGGGCGCAAGGCCATGCGCAGCAGCGAGACGACCGTTGCATCCGCCGTCTACCAACGCATCGCCACCTCCGCGGAGGAGATGCCGGCGGCGTTCTATGATGACGCGGCGCGCGGCATGCTCGGCATCGGCGATTACCGCACCAGCGCGCTTCTCTACCTGCGGGCGATGCAGCAAAGCACTGCGATCGACCGCCAGCGACGATTGTTCATGGATGCGATCGGCACGTTACAGGCAGGCGGTTTCGCCGACGAAGCGCTGGCCGCCGCCGAACGACACATCGGCCCCCTCGGCAACGACACCGAGACCCTGCGTTTCCTGGTGCGCGTGGCGCAGGCGAACAACCGGCTCGATTTCGCCGAGCGCTACGTCAAGCGCATGCTTCGCATGTCGTTCCTCGACCGGGAACCGGGCATACGCAGCGTTCGCCATCAGACGCCTTATGAATGGCTGGCATCGCTGGGGAATCAGGATGCCGGCCCGGCAAGGTTGGTGCGCGTGGCGGGACCTGCGGCAACAGTCCCGGCCGCCGGCACGGATGCATTCCCGGCGGCGCCCTTCGACGAAGAATCGTACCGGCTGGGATTCGAGGTCTTTCTCGCAAACCGCAACCTCGATGCGGCGCGCCGGCTGGCAGTGGCTGCCGTCCGGCAACGGCCGGACGCGGCGGAATGGCGCAAGCGCCTGGCGCAGACAAGCGAGTGGAGCGGCGCGCCACAGGACGCGCTGCCACAGTGGCTGGCGTATGCGCGCATGACCGGCAGCGAAGAAGGATGGGATGCGGTGCTGCGCCTGTCGGAAGGCTTGTTCGACCAGGCCGCGCTGGAGACCGCACTTCGTCACAAGGTGGTGTCCGAACCGCGGAAGCGGGTTTGGATGGAACGCCTGCTTGCCTTATACGAAAACGCGGGACAGGCCGACAAGGCGATGCAGGCGCTGCGCGACCGTCTGGGGGTGAATAACCGAGGTGAGGTTGTCGGCAGGAGCACCGTCTCCGGCGCCGAGCGGGAAGGCGACCTCGAACTGCTGGCCGGCCTTGCCAGCCGCGGTGGAAAGGAAGCGGAACTGATCGCCGCGCTGCGCCGCCTGCAATCCGAATTCAGGCCCAACGCCGCGCGCGCATTGCGGATCGCCACCCTGCTCTACCAGCGCGGCCAGGTGGACAAGGCGTTCGATGAGCTGGCGCGCTCGGCGCCGCAGGCCACGCTGGCGGATGCTGCCTTCTGGCGTGCGTACGCGCAGATCGCCGCGCAGTTGCAGAACGACGCGGTGGCGCAGGAAGCCTACCGCAAACTGGTGGAGGGCAACGCCCACAACGGCAACGATGCGAGCAACCTCTTCTCGCTTCTCTCCACCGACCATCCGAGGGCGGCGGCGCTGCTGGCGGAAGCGGAGTTTGCCCGCTCCGGCAATCCGGAATTCGCCAAGGGTGCGCTCAACACCAGACTGGCCGCAGCCGACTTCGACGGCGCGCATCGTTTCCTGCAAGGCCTTTCCCGGGATGCATTGGCGACGCTGGAACAGGATGCGGACTTCCTGGCCGGACGCGCCGCCGTCGAACAGGCGCGCAACAACCTGCCGGGCGCAATGCGGGACCTGCGCGCGGCGTTGAAGCTCGCGCCGGACAGCGCCGATTTCCGCGCCGGCATGTTGTGGGCGATGATTGCCGCCCGCGACACCGCGCCCTTGAAAGAGGCGCTCGCCGCCTGGGCGCACGATGCCGAAACGACACCATCCCTGTGGGGACCATTCGCCGCCGCCAACATGGCGATCAATCGCCAGGCGACCGCCCTGCACTGGTTCCGCAAGGACGGTTTCCCCAGGGATGATTACCTGTGGCTGATGAGCTACGCCGAATGCCTCGATGCCAACAGCCAGCCGGATCTCGCCTGGCGCATCCGACGCCGCGCCTGGCTCGACCTGCGCAAGCCCGAAGTATTGCGCAACGCGCCGCCGGACCAGTTGCGTGCCCTGCGGGACCGCCTTGCCGCCACCGCGCCGCTGTTCATGGGCGGCGATGGCGCCCGGCAGGTGGTGCAGGCGCTGCTGCGTGCCGACGTGACGCAGCTCGTCGAGTCCGGTTCCGCCGCAGCCGCTCCGCTTCCGAAGGACGGCAAGAGCCTGCTGGAGGCCATGGACCGCGCCGACCGTGAACCCATTGCACGCGCAGCGGCGGTTCCCGCGGACCCTGCGCGCATGTTCGCACCGGGCAGTGGACAGCGGCCGCGCGACGATGCCCGCCTGACAGCCAGCGTACGCGAACTGGCGCTGGCGTATGCGTTGAACCGCCAGGCCAATGACCTCGCCGCCGCCTGGCTGGCCACGCGTTATGCCGGACAGTTGTCAAAGCCGCTCTGGGGTGACCTCGCGATGGTGCTGAACAAGGGCGACCGCCATCAGCTCGACGACATGCTGGACAAACTGCCCGACTGGTTGCCGATGTACGACCGCGTCGAAGCGGCCGAACGCGCGGGCCGTCCCGGGCTCGCGCAGACACTGGCCTTCGACCAACTGGCGCTGCTCGACGCCGATGAACAACTGCATTTGCGCCTGACGAACCTCACCGTCAACGAGCCGGCGGCATTTCAATTCAATCGCTCGCGCCTGGACGATCCGGCGCTGCACATCGACCGTACCGAAGCGACCGCCGGCCTGCAGCTCACGAACGGTATGAAACTGTCGCTGACGCTTTCGCACCGCGATCCGCAGAGCATCGACCCGGCAGTGCTGCGCGGAACGCCGCGGCGCGACAACGAAGCCGAACTGACGCTTCGCAAGCGCACCCCGACCGGCTACGCCGCCCTCAGCGTGCAGACGCGGCAGGCGGCAGCGAATGTCACCGGCATGCGTCTTGATTTCGACCTGTCGCCGGCCTCGCCACTGCGATTGACCGGCAATATCGGCATCCACCAGCGCGCGGTGGAAACGCCCTTGTTGCGCATCGGCGGCATGCGCAGCGGCGTCGACGCCAACCTGACCTATCAACTGAGCCGTGCGGAATATCTGCGCCTCAGCCTCGGCTGGCAGCGCTACGCATCGCAGGAAGGCACGTCGCTCGGCACCGGCCGGAGCTGGACGGCGGAAGCCGGCAGCCACCTGCGGCTGGAATACCCGAATCTGACCGTGCGCACCTTCGCGACCGGCAGCCGCTTCGACGATGACGGCCGCATCGATGCATCGCTGATGCGATATCTTCCCGAGGGACGAACCGACCTCGGCATGCTGCCGACGGACAGCGTGTCGTATGGCGTCAGCGTCGGTATCGGCACGGTGGTCGACGGACGTTACACGCGGGCGCTGCGTCCTTTTTTCGAAGCGGGTCTTTTATACAACCGCGACTCCGGTCGCAATTACAACCTGTCGGGTGGCGTGGCCGGCAGCGTGCTCGGTCAGGATGTACTGACCCTGCGCTTTCAGCGCAGCAGCGGCACTCCGACTATTCCACGCGGCTTTCAAGAATTGGGGATCAATTACAAATGGCTTTACTGACTACTGCATCGACAGGCGCCTCGGCTTCCCGCTCGCGCGCATTGCTATCCCTGGCATTCGCGGGCTGCCTTGCCTTGCTGGGCGCCTGCACCACGATGGATGCCGGACCGCCGCCCAAACTTGAATCCAATGCGCGCTGGACGGTGCTGCCGTTCGTCAACCATACCGAAACGCCGCAGGCCGGCCTGCGCGCCGAATCGATCGCGGAAAACCTCCTGCGTGCCGGCGGCGTGTCGAAGCTCACCCGCTATCCGGCCAGCCTGAATACCGAAACCCTGTTCGAGCCGATGGATCGCAAGCAGCGCGATGCGGCACTGGAATGGGCCCGGCGGGAAAATATCCGCTACGCGCTTGCCGGCGGCGTCGACGAATGGCGGTACAAGGTCGGCATCGACGGCGAACCGGCCGTCGGCCTGACGCTGCAGGTCATCGACGTTAGCAGCGGCGACGTGCTGTGGGCATCCGCCGCCGGCGGCACCGGCTGGAGCCGCGAGGCCTTGTCGGCGCTGGCACAGAAACTCCTGCGTGGCCAGCTCGCTCCGGTCATCAACGCGGCCCGCTAATGATCGCCTTGTTTCGCCGCCTGGCAGCGATTCGCATGCGGCGTTCTCCGGCAGATGCGCGGATGAACGACAGCGCGGACGATGGCGCATTGGCCATCGGCGACATGCTGCGCCGCTTTTCGGTTCTCGAACCGGATGAGATGCAGGCTGCCCGCCGTTCCCCGATGGCGCTGGTGGACGTGCTGGTATTTTGCGGCGGCGCGCTGGCGATCGGCAGCCGGGTATGGCCGAACGACATGTTCGGCGTCCAGGCGGAATTTCCCTGGCTCTGGATTTCGCCTTTGCTGATCGCGCTGCGTCACGGCTCGTCCATCGGATTGCTGGCGGTGGGACTCTATGTCGGCTGGTGGCTGATGATGGCTCGCTACGGCTGGCCGGGCATCGGCGACAACCCCGTGTTTCCCCGCAATTTCTTCGTCGGCGGTTTCGGCGTGGTGCTGATCGCCGGCCAGTTTTCCGACACCTGGAAGGAGCGCACCCGGCGCATGCTGGCGACCAGCGCCTACCTGGAAGAACGTCTCAAGACACTGACCAAAAACCATTTCCTGCTGCGCCTGTCGCATGAACGTCTCGAACAGGACCTGCTGGTCAAGCCGGTGACCCTGCGCGAAACGCTCAGCCGCCTGCGCGACATCAGCATGGACCGCAGCAAGACCGGCGAGGGGTTGCCTGGCGCGCAGGAACTCATCCAGCTTCTCGGCCAGAGCTGCCAGCTTGAACGCGCGGCACTCTATGCGCTCGATGAAAACGGCATGCCGATCCTGCCGGCGGCGGCTGTGCTCGGCAGTCCGTCCGAGCTATCAATGCAGGACCCGCTGCTGCGCCACAGCCTCGATGAAGACATTCTCACGCACGTGCAGTCCGACGGCATGCCGGCCGACGCACGCGACACCAGCCGCTACCTGATCTGCGCGCCGTTACTGCCCTCGACCGGACGCCCGATCGGCGTTCTCGCGGTGGAAAAGCTCCCCTTCCTCGCGCTCAACGCCGAGACGCTGCAGCTCTTGTCCGTCCTCACCGACTACTACGCCGACGGCGTCAACCTCGATATGACCACGCGCCGCGTGCTGGCCAAGGTACCTGCCTGTCCGCCCGAACTGGCGCTCGATATCGTGCGCCTTCATCGCATCCGGCTATCGTCCGGCATCGATTCATCGCTGGTGGCGCTGGTTTTTGAGAACGACGAGGTGTCGCTCGATATCCTGGAGCAGGTCAAGCGCCTCAAGCGCGGCGTCGATATTTCCTGGGAACTGGCCGGTCCGAAGCATCATGCCCTCATCACGTTGCTGCCGCTGGCCGGCTCGGCGGCGGTGGAAGGCTACCTGCTGCGGATCGAAGGCGCGATACGCAACCAGTTCGGCACCGGCTTCATCGGCAGCCGGGTCGTCATGCACACTGCCCGCATCGGTTTTTCGCCGCCTGCGGCCACGCTCTCCCACCTGGTGACGCGCTGTGCTGTATAAGCTGACACTTTCTTCGCTGACTCTCGAAACCGCCGCCCTCTGGCTGCTGTTCTCGGAAAGCCGCAGCGTCGCCCTGATGCTGCAGTACTTTCTGCTGCATGGCATCGCCAGCGCATTGATGGCGGTTGCCGTCGGCATGCTGGCGCCGAGAAAATACCGGCGCCAGAAAACCCTGCTGTTCGCGCTGCTGTTTTCCTTTCACTTCTTCATCCCGGTGTTGAGCATGGTCGCCGAAGCGCTCGCCGTGGTGCTCTACCGCATCCTGCCGACGCTGAAAAAGAAAGCGACCTTCGGCACCATGCAGCCGCCGGAATTCAACACCTACCGCAATCATGAAGGCACCGGTTTCCGCAGCGGACAGGCACGCTCGCAGCTTGCCAATACCGACGCGCCGGTGGAGCAGCGCCTGAAGGCGCTGATCGCGGTGCAGGACACGCCGGTGCGGGCTATCGGCCCGCTGCTGCGCAATCTGCTGGCCGACCCGGCCGACGACGTGCGGCTGCTGGCATACGGCATCCTGGACAGCAAGGAAAAACACATCACCCGCCAGATCGTCGAAAAGCGCCAGCTGCTGGAAGCCGGATCGAACGCATCGCACGGCGAGCCGCCCGGTCCGGCAGAACGCTTCCACCTCTGCAAGCGGATCGCGGAACTGTACTGGGAACTGATCTACCAGAACCTGGTGCAGGGCGATATGCAGCTGTTCTCCGCCGAACAGGCGCAGCAGCATGCGCTGCAGGCGCTCGACATCAATGCCGACGACGGTGGGCTCTGGTTCATCATCGCCCGCCTGAAGCTGGCGCGCGGCGACGTGGCCGGCGCCAGACATGCGCTGGAACAATCGCGCCTGAACCATTTCGCCTACGAACGACTGCTGCCCTACTACGCCGAGCTGGCGTTCCTGGAGCGGCGTTTCGATACCCTGCATGGCCTGCTCGCCGAACTGGAAGACAGCGGCGGCGGGCCGGCGCTGGAGAACGTCAAGCGCTACTGGCTTGGCGGCCGCGCCGGTGCGCCTGCGAGCAACCCCTCCCTGTCCCGGAGCCCCGCATCATGAACGCGCCGCTATCCGCATCCCAGGCCGCACCCGCGGCCCTGCCCACCGCCAGCGACTGCGACGTGATGCTGCTGCTGGAAGGCACCTTCCCCTATGTCAGCGGGGGCGTATCGAGCTGGGTCAACCAGATCATTCGCGGCTTTCCCGAGATCCGCTTCGGCATCTGCTTCATCGGCAGCCGGCGCGAGGATTACGGACCGCCGAAATATGCATTGCCGCCGAACGTCGTCCATGTCGAAGTGCACTATATGCATGAACGGCACAATGTCCCGATGGTCAAGCCGCGCCGCGGCGACCGCAAGGCATTCGCGCAGATGGAAGCGTTTCACGAACTTTTCCGTTCCCCGGGCAGCCAGGCGGGCCAGCTATCGGCATCGCTGGAAGCGCTGGTGCCGCTGATGCAGGACGGCAAGGCGATGGACGAGGCCGCCTTCCTGTACAGCGAGGGTGCGTGGGAATACATCACCCGGCAGTACCGGGCGTTCTGCACCGATCCCTCGTTCGTCGATTATTTCTGGACGGTGCGCATCATGCACGCGCCGGTATGGCTGCTGGCGCGCATTGCCAGCCGTCTGATACCTGCGCGTTGCTATCACAGCATTTCGACCGGCTATGCCGGCCTTCTCGGCGCATTGCTCAAGCAGCAGACCGGACGGCCGCTGCTGCTGTCGGAACACGGCATTTATACCAAGGAACGCAAGATCGACCTGTTCCAGAGCCAGTGGATCCGCGACAACCGCAGCGTCTTCGAGAAGGACGCCTCGCAGATCTCCTATTTCCGCGACCTGTGGATCCGATTCTTCGAAGCGCTCGGCCGCATTTGCTACGAGGCGTCGGACGACATCGTCGCGCTGTACGAGACCAACCGGCTCCGGCAAATCAAGGACGGCGCGCCCGCCGAGCGCACCCGCAACATCCCCAACGGCATCGATCTGCCGCGCCTGTCCGCACTGCGGCCGCTGCGGCCCGAGACCCCTCCGCCGGTGCTGTGCCTGATCGGCCGCGTGGTGCCGATCAAGGACGTAAAAACCTTCATCCGCGCCATGCGCACCGTCGTCAACCTGTTGCCGGATGCCGAAGGCTGGATCGCCGGACCGGAGGACGAAGACCAGGGCTATGCGCAGGAATGCCGCAACATCGCCGAAGGACTTGGACTGCAGGACAAGGTGAAGTTTCTCGGTTTCCAGAAAATCGATGAGCTGATGCCGAAGATCGGCCTGGTGGTGCTGTCCAGCATCAGCGAGGCGCTTCCGCTGGTGCTGCTGGAGGGGTTTGCCGCCGGCGTGCCGGCGGTCACCACCGATGTGGGTTCCTGCCGCCAGCTCGTTTACGGTCTCGACGAGGCCGATCAGGCATTGGGCGCAGCCGGAGAAGTCGTCGGCATCGCCGAGCCGGTGTTGCTGGCGCAGGCCGCGGTCAACCTCCTGGGCGACCTGCCGCGCTGGCATGCGGCGCAGGCGGCCGGCATCACGCGGGTGGAACGTTACTACACGCAGGAGCGGATGTTCGGCGAATACCGCAGCCTCTATCAGCAATCGCTGCAGCAGCCCGGCGCACCCGCGCAGGCGCTCCGCTGCCCGATGCATCCACAGCGCTGACGGAGTGCCATGGCCGGTATCGGATTCGAACTGCGGAAAATCCTGAAGCGCGACAACCTCGTCTCGCTTGTGCAGGCGTACGGCTTCGCCGCCGTCATCAGCTCCGGACCCTGGCTGCTGTCGATCTTCGGCATCCTCGTCATCGGCATGCTGAACTATTCGCTCACGGTGCCCAACCGCTTCATCGAGGAGTTCCAGGTCAGCGTCACTTACCTGATCGCCTTCTCCCTGATCCTCAGCGGCGTCTTCCAGCTCGCCTTCACCCGCTTCACCGCCGACCGCCTGTTCGAGAAACGGCGGCATCTCATCGGTCCTGCCTTCTACGGCGTCACCCTGGTGCTCACCGCTGTCAGCGGCGTCTGCGGGGTGCTGGCGACGCTGTTTCTGTTCCCCGAACAAAGCGTCCTGTTCCGGCTGCTCTTCCTTGCCGCGTTCGTCGTGCTCTGCAACATCTGGATCGCGACGATTTTCCTTTCCGGCATGAAGCGGTACAAGCAGATCGTCTGGCTGTACTTCCTCGGCTACACCGTCACGGTTCTGGGAGCACAGTTACTGCGCGGGTGGCAACTCGAGGGCTTGATGGCCGGTTTCCTCATCGGCCAGTCCTTCCTGCTCTTCGGCATGATGGTACTGATCGCCCGCGACTTCCCGGCGCAAACGCTGATGTCCTTCGATTTCTTCAGCGGCAAGTACCTGTACCCGTCTCTGATGCTGATCGGCGTGCTCTACAACCTTGCGGTATGGGTGGACAAGTTCATCTTCTGGTTCACCACGGAGACCAGCCAGGCCATCATCGGCCCGCTGCGCGCCTCGGTCATCTACGACATGCCGGTATTCCTCGCCTATGTCTCCATCATCCCCGGCATGGCGATCTTCCTGTTGCGGCTGGAAACCGATTTCGTCGAGGAATACGACGGCTTCTACTACGCGGTACGCACCGGCGGCTCGCTGGAAACCATCGAGCGCTTCCGCAACGGCATGGTCGCCACCGTCCGGCTCGGCATCTTCGAGATCGTGAAAGTGCAGGCGATGGCGTCACTGATCCTGCTGATCGCCGGCGAGCAGTTGCTGACGTGGATGGGGATCTCGACTCTTTACCTGCCGCTTCTGTATGTCGATGTGATCGGGGCCGGCTTGCAGGTGGTGCTGTTGGGGATTCTGAATGTGTTCTTTTATCTGGATAAGCGGCGCATCGTGTTGTGGCTTTGTTTTGCGTTTGTGGTGCTGAATCTGCTGTTTACGTGGATATCGATTTTGCTGGGGCCGGCGTTTTATGGGTATGGGTTTGCGGTGAGCGTGCTGGTGGTGGTGGTGGGGAGTTTTGTGTTGTTGTCGAGGAAGTTGGCGGTGTTGGAGTATGAGACGTTTATGTTGCAGTGATCTCTTCGGTGATTCAACTCTGTTCTTTCTTCGATCATGCTAGCCGGGACTGGCCCCGGCGGGCCACCTTCTTTTTTGCTTCGCCAAAAAA
>NZ_DAIUCO010000209.1:0-9709 GCF_036846085.1 Noviherbaspirillum sp.
CCTTTTAGCGACGCCAAAAGTGACGCGGTCAAAACGGATCAGAAGCGAAATTTGTTTGAGCCGAAGGCGAGTTTATTTCGCTTCCCGTTTTGATCGTGTCACTTTTGGGCACCCCGAAGGGGCGGCGATAACGGGGTCGCCTTTTTTGCCTTCTTTTTTGGCGAAGCAAAAAAGAAGGTGGCCCGCCGGGGCCAGTCCCGGCTAGCATCCACGGAGAACAACACGCATTGCATCACCGAAGAAACCAATCAATCTGTCAAACTCATCACGCCAACGTAGCCACCACCGGCGTATGATCCGACGGCTGCTCCCACTTCCTCGGCACCTTATCCACCACACACCCGGTGCACCGCGCAGCAAGCGCCGGCGACAGCAGAATATGATCAATCCTCAACCCCATATTCCGCCGGAAAGCCATCATCCGATAATCCCACCAGCTGTAAATCTTTTCCGGCTGCTCGAACAAGCGAAACGAATCCTTGAATCCAAGTTCCAGCAAGCGCCGGAATTGCGCCCGCTCCGGCTCCGACACCAGCACCTGGTCCTTCCACGCCACAGGGTCGTGTACATCACGATCATCCGGCGCAATGTTGTAGTCCCCCAGCAGGGCGACGCCATCATGCTGCCCGAGTTCATCCGCAAGCCAGTCATGCAGCCCGTCGAGCCAGCGCAATTTGTACTGGTACTTGTCCGAGTCGATCGACTGGCCGTTCGGGATGTAGGCGCAGATCACCCGCATGCCTTCGATGGTGGCGGCGATGATGCGCTGCTGCTCGTCTTCAAAGCGCGGGTTGTTCTTCACTACCTCGCTCATCGGATGCTTCGACAGGATTGCGACGCCGTTGTAGGTCTTCTGGCCGGTGAAGATGACGTGGTAGCCCGCGGCTTCGATCTCGGCGGACGGGAACTTGTCATCGGTGAGCTTGGTTTCCTGAAGACACAGCACATCGATGGGATTGTCCGCCAGCCACTGCAGTACCTGCGGCAGGCGGACCTTCAGCGAATTGACGTTCCAGGTGGCGAGCTTCATGCAACGATGCTCACGCCGACTTCCGGCCGTTGGCCTGCGCCCTGTCGAGCAGGAAGGCGGTCAGCATCGGCACCGGGCGTCCCGTCGCGCCTTTTGCCGCGCCGCTTTTCCATGCGGTGCCGGCGATGTCGAGGTGCGCCCAGGTGTACTTGCGGGTATAGCGCTCGAGGAAGCAGGCGGCGGTAATGCTGCCGGCCGGCGGGCCGCCGATATTGGCCATGTCGGCGAAGTTCGACTTCAACTGTTCCTGGTAGACGTCTTCGATCGGCATGCGCCATGCGGTATCGCCGGTGGCCTTGCCGGCCGCGAGCAGATCATTGGCGAGTTCATCGTGCGCATCATCGTGGCGGGTGAACAGGCCGGTATTGTGATGGCCGAGAGCAGTGATGCAGGCGCCGGTGAGGGTAGCGATGTCGACCACCGCCGCAGGCTTGAAGCGCTCGACGTACGTGAGCGCATCGCACAGGATCAGGCGGCCTTCGGCGTCGGTGTTGAGGATCTCAATGGTCTGGCCGGACATCGAGGTCACGATGTCGCCCGGCTTGGTGGCGCGGCCGGACGGCATGTTTTCGCAGCTCGGAATGACACCGATGACGTTGAGCTTCAGATCCATTTCGGCGATGGCGCGGAACGTGCCGAGCACCGAGGCCGCGCCGCACATGTCGTACTTCATCTCATCCATCGAGGCGCCCGGCTTGAGCGAGATGCCGCCGGTGTCGAAGGTGATGCCCTTGCCGACCAGCACGACGGGCGCATCCTTCGCCTTGCCGCCCATGTGTTTGAGTACGATGAACTTCGGTGGCTCGTCGGTGCCGCGTGTGACGGACAGGAAGCTGCCCATCTTCAGTGCCTCGAGCTGCTTGCGGTCGAGCACCTCGACGCCCAGCTTGAATTCCTTTGCGAGTTTCTTGGCGGTATCGGCAAGATAGGTTGGTGTGCAGACGTTGCCGGGCAGGTTCCCCAGGTCCTTGGTCAGGTCCATGCCATTGGCGAGAGCCACACTTTGAGCGACGACGGTTTTCAGTGCGCCGGTGTCCGTTGCCGATGCGGCAATGGTGACTTTGCGCACGCCAGCCTGCTCGGGCTCCTTCTTGCTTTTCATTACATCGAACCGGTAGTCCGCGTCGCGCAGCGCGACGACCGTTGCCCGTACGGCCCATGTCGCGTCCCTGTCCTTGATTTTGTCGACAGGCAATGCAATCACGGCGTCGTTCGAGCCGAGGCTGGCGAATACCTTGGCGACTGCTTGCGCGGCGGTCAGAAAATTCTTTTCGGTGGGAGTGTCCTCGTTGCCCATGCCTACAAGGAGAACACGTTCGGCCGCAATGCCGTCGACATTGCGGAGAAGCAGTGTGGATCCGGGCTTGCCGGAGATGTCGCCCGACTTTACGGCGGCGCTGATGGCGCCTTTGCGGTCGAGCTCACGTGCAGTATCGGACAGCTTTTTGTTCTCGAAAACGCCGACCGCGATGCAGCCGGATTTGATGCTGGAAACGCCGGTTTTGGCGTCAATAGTTTTTATGCTAAAGTCCATGAGTCACTCCTTATCCAGCCGCAATTATAGAGCGTATCCGGATATCGACAATGCGCGACACCCCGTAACAAAAGCCACAATGGGCAGCAACGCCGATGTGATCGTGCAGGAACGTGACGCACATCAAATAATCAAAAGCCGGTCCGCATTGCCATGTTTGCATCGAGGCTTTCGCATGCCGCTTCATGCCGACCCGGAATGGTTCCCGCTGCGATGATCCGAATCCACGTACTGAAATAGGCCTTATCCCGAATGATTTTTCAGCGCGCTCTTCGCCGCGAATTGACAAGCACTGCCGGCGCGGTCTTCACCACCTTATTCACCATTACCATCACCATCATGCTGATCCGCATCCTCGGCCAGGCCGCTGGAGGAAGGGTCGCTTCGCAGGACGTTGTGGCATTGATCGGTTTCGCGGCACTCAACTACCTGCCGATCATCCTGATTCTTACCGGCTTCATTTCGGTGCTCCTGGTCGTCACCCGCAGTTACCAGGATTCCGAGATGGTGGTCTGGTTTGCATCCGGCCTCAGCCTGTCGAGATGGATACGGCCGGTGCTGTCATTCGGCATCCCGATTGTCGTGCTGACCGGCGCGCTGAGTTTCGTGCTGACGCCATGGGCCAACCGGCAGAGCGCCGAGTTCCGCGAACGCTTCCAGAAGCGCGAGGACATCGCCAAGGTATCGCCCGGCAAGTTCCAGGAGTCGTCGTCATCCGACCGGATTTTTTTCGTCGAGGCCGTGACGGGCGACGCCGCCAAGGTCAAGAATGTCTTCGTCAACACGGTCAAGGACGGCCGCACCAGCGTGGTGGTCGCCGAAGAGGGCACGATCGAGATCGATGAGCGCGGCGACAAGTTCCTGGTAATGAGCCAGGGCCGCCGCTACGACGGCGTGCCGAACCAGTCGGATTTCCGGATGATGGAATTCGAGCGGTACGGCGTACTGGTCGCCCGGCAGTCGGAAGCCCTGGTTGGCGATACGTCCGCCCGCTCGCTGTCGACATTGGCATTACTGGCGAATCCAAACAATTTCAACTTGGGCGAATTGCTCTGGCGTTGCTCGCTGCCGCTTATGTGCCTGCTGCTGATGCTGCTGGCGATCCCGCTCGGCTTCGTCAACCCGCGCGCCGGCCGCTCCGCCAACCTGATGATCGCGCTGGTGCTGGCGGTGGTCTACAGCAACATGGTGAGCGTATTCCAGGCGTCGGTGGTGCAGGGGCGCATGTCCATCATGCTGGCATGGTGGCCCATGCACCTGGTCGCGCTGCTGATGATCCTGCTGCTCTTTACCTGGCGGGTGAAGGTGAACAGCCGGTACCATCCCGCGATTTTGTGGGGCAGGTTCCGGCGGACGCTCGCGATGAAGAAGGCAGGCGCGTCATGAGAGTGATCGATAAATACCTGACGAAGGAAGTCGTCAGTTCCGTCGTATTCGTACTGATCGCCTTCCTGGCCCTGTTTGCATTCTTCGACCTGATCGGTGAATTGAAGGATGTCGGTCGCGGCGGCTACCGGGTCCAGCATGCGTTCCTGTATGTCTTGATGGGAATGCCGGGCTACACCTACG
The DNA here is from genome assembly GCF_036846085.1 of Noviherbaspirillum sp. NCBI lineage: Bacteria > Pseudomonadati > Pseudomonadota > Betaproteobacteria > Burkholderiales > Oxalobacteraceae > Noviherbaspirillum > Noviherbaspirillum sp. The sequence continues at coordinate 4,134 of NZ_DAIUCO010000209.1, forward strand.
ACCTGATGCCGATCGCCGCGCTGATCGGCACGATCTATGCGCTCGCGCAACTTGCCGCAAGGTCCGAATTCACCATCATGCGAGTGTCGAGCATGTCGACACGGACCGCCGGCCTGATCCTGGCAAAGGTCGGCTTGCTGTTTGTCGCGCTGACCTTCCTGTTCGGCGAGGTGATTTCCCCGGTCACCAGCGAGATGGCGGAAAAACTCAAGCTGCAGGCACAGGGATCGTCGGTATCGCAGGCGTTCCGGTCGGGGCTGTGGACCAAGGATGTCATCCGGGAGAACGGCCTTAGCGGTGCGAACGTCGGATCGCGCTTTCTCAATGTGAGGGAAGTCAGTCCCGACGGTCAGCTCAAGGGTGTGAAGATGTATGAGTTCGACCGCGATTTCCGCATGACCGCGCTGGTAACCGCCGATCACGCGCGGTACGTAGGTGAAAATACCTGGCGCCTGGTGAATGTTTCGGAAACGACGTTCCCGCGGGCGCCTTCCGGACCGCAGACCAAAGTGAAGACTGAAACCGTGCAGGCGCGCGACCTGGTGTCGGAGATCACGCCGAACATCCTGTCGGTCCTGTTCGCAGATCCGGACCGGATGTCGGCGCGTAACCTGTCCGCATACACCAAGCACCTGGCGGAAAATAACCAGGACAAGGAGCGCTATGAAATGGCGCTCTGGAAGAAGATGATTTACCCGTTCGCGGTGCTGGTGATGATGGCGCTGGCCCTGCCGTTCGCTTACCTGCATTTCCGCGCCGGGGGCGTCAGCCTGAAGATTTTCGTCGGCATCATGATCGGCGTAAGTTTTCAATTGATTAACAGCCTGTTCTCCCACCTCGGGCTACTGAACACCTGGCCGGCGCCGGTCACCGCCGTGCTGCCGAGCGCGATGTTCCTGCTGGCCGCGATTGGTGCTCTTTGGTGGGTTGAAAGGCATTAGGAAAGGCAAGAGATATGAAAACGCGCGCACTCGTCATGTTCGCCCATGGTGCAAGGGATGCCCGTTGGGCCATTCCGTTTGAACGGCTGCAGGCGTTGGTCCAGCAGCAGTCACCGGATGTCGAGGTGTCCCTCGCATTCCTGGAATTGATGACGCCGCGCCTGCCGGAACTGGTGCAGCAGCTCGAAGACAAGGGCGTCACCGAAGTCACGATTGTCCCGGTGTTTTTTGGCCGGGGTGGACATCTGCTGCGCGACCTGCCGGAGATGGTCGAGCAGTTGAAGCATGATCATCCGGAATTGACGATGAAGGTTGCCGGTGCGGTGGGGGAGGATGACGGGGTGCTGAATGCGATTGCGAAATACTGTGTTGATAGTTTGGGGGCACAGTAGCACCGAGAATCGCCGTGGCATACTGCTACCCCATCCGATCGATGGCTGTAAGGTTCCTGCCCCCAGTAAGGGGGAAGGCGCTTTTCGGAGAGCAAAATTAACTCAGCAAGATCATGAATTCTTGAAATCCGAGGATTCAGCGACAACTTGCGATGCATCAGCACGAGCGTAACGCCCGGTAGCTACCCCCGCCTCCCAAGCGCCTCGCCAAACATTACCAGCACCGGCCCATGACACTGCGCCAGTCCGCGTTCCAGTTCCGATAGCTGCAGATACATCACCCGCTCATCGGGACGGCTGCAGTTTTCCACCACGATCACCGGTAGCGTCGGCGGACGGCCTTGTTCCATCAGTTTCTGCGCCGTCGTGATCGCTTCCTTGCCGCCCATGTACTGGATCAGCGTGTCGCAATCGGGGAGGGTGGTCTGTTCCGGATGGTTGGGCGCGGTGCTGGAAGTAAAGAAAGCCACGCTGCGTGCAACCCCGCGTTTCGTCAGCGGCTGCCGGGTGGACGCGGCGGCGGCAAGTGCGGCGGTGATGCCGGGAATGATCTCAACATCGATGCCCATCGCTTCCAGCGCCCGAAGTTCTTCATCGGCTCGCCCGAACATCATCGGATCGCCACCCTTGAGCCTGACGACAAGGCGATACTGCCGGGCGCAATCGATCAGCTGTTGATTGATCAGGGTCTGGGCGGTGGACCGCTGACCCGAACGCTTGCCGACCGGGATGAGAACTGCCTGCGGGCAGAGTTGCAGCATCTCTCCAGTCACCAGCGCGTCGTGCAGCACGACCTCCGCTTGCGCAAGGATACGTGCCCCGCGAACGGTAATCAGGTCTGCTGCCCCCGGTCCTGCGCCGATGAGAAACACCTTGCCAAAACTCATCGTACGATCCCGGGGACCATCTGCGACGGCGGAATGATTCAGGCGAGCCTGATCATGCCTGCGGCGACTGTCTGGTGCGTGACTTCGTCGATCAGGATGAATGCGCCGGTGGCGCGGATCGCATCGTATGCATCGGCGGCCAGCGGCTGCTGGACGTTGATCGACACGGTGGCGATATCGTTCAGCGACAGCGAGTCGGCGGTGCGGCGCTCCTGGGTATTGACGTCCAGCAGCGTGTCGATGCCGGTGACCCGCGCGCCGACCTGCTTGGTGGTGTGCTTGAGCCAGTACTTGCGCCGCATGTCGAGCGGTTCTTCCGACAGCCAGCAGACTTCCGCCTTGACCGTCTTCAGGAGGGTTGCCGGGCTGCCGGCGGCAGCCAGCATGTCGCCGCGCGAGATGTCCCGGTATTCCTCCAGCAGAAGCGTGACCGACTGGCCGACCACCGCCGAATCCAGGGAGCCGTCCAGGGTGACGATGTCTTTCACCGTCGCCGTCTGCCCGCTTGGCTGCACCACCAGCTTGTCGCCCTTGCTGACCTTGCCGGCCTCGATGCGGCCCATGTAGCCGCGGAAGTCGTTGGCTTCATGACCGTTGTGGCGCGCCACCAGCTGCACCGGAAAACGGAAGGGCTCGTCGTGCGATTCGTCGTAGACCGACAGCGATTCCAGCAGCTGGATCAGGGTCGGCCCCTTGTACCAAGGCATTTTGTCGCCGGCATCGACGACATTGTCTCCGGCCAGTGCGGAGAGCGGGATCGGATGAATGTCCTTCAGGCCCAGTTGGTCTGCGAATGCCTGGTATGCGCCGACGATGCGGTCGTATGTCGTCTGGTCGTAGTTCACCAGGTCCATCTTGTTGACGGCGACGATCACATGCTCGATGCGCAGCAGATGGGCGATGGTCGAATGGCGCTTGGTCTGCGTCAGCAGCTCCACGCTGCCGTCCTCGCCCAGCTTCACCTTGGATACGTCGATCAGGATGATCACCGCATCGGCGGTGGATGCGCCGGTCACCATGTTGCGTGTGTACTGTTCGTGGCCAGGCGTGTCGGCGATGATGAACTTGCGTTTCGGCGTGGCGAAGTAACGGTAGGCGACGTCAATGGTGATGCCTTGCTCGCGTTCCGCTTCGAGTCCGTCGGTCAGCAGCGACAGGTCGATGGTGTCGCCGACGGTGCGCTTGTGCTTGGCGCGCGAGATCGAGTCGAGCTGGTCCGCGAAGATGCCCTTGCTGTCGAACAGCAGGCGGCCGATCAGCGTGCTCTTGCCGTCGTCGACGGAGCCGGCGGTGATGAAACGCAGCAGGCCGCGTTCCGCTTGCGCAGGTTTCGACAGATTTGTTTCGGCGATTGCGTTCATCAGAAATATCCTTCTTTCTTGCGTTTTTCCATCGATGCTTCCGATGTCTGGTCGTCCATGCGCGTGGCGCCGCGCTCGGTGATCTGGGTGACGGCGGTTTCGGCGATGATCGCGTCCACCGTCGCCGCATCCGACGTGACCGGGCAGGTGCAGGAGATATCGCCCACGGTGCGGAAGCGCACGACGCGGGTTTCCACTGTTTCGCCGTCACGCGGCGGCGTCAGGTCCGTCAGCGGCACCAGCAGGCCGTTGCGCGGGATGACCTGGCGCTCATGGGCGAAATAGATCTGCGGCAGTTCGAGCTTTTCGCGGGCGATGTACTGCCAGACATCCAGTTCGGTCCAGTTCGAAATCGGGAACACGCGTATGTTCTCGCCAGGGTGGACGCGGGTGTTGTACAGGTCCCAGAGCTCGGGGCGCTGCGCTTTCGGATTCCATTGGCCGAACTCGTCGCGAAAGGAAAAGATCCTTTCCTTGGCGCGCGCCTTTTCCTCGTCGCGGCGAGCACCGCCGATGCAGGCATCGAACTTGTGCTCGGCGATGGTTTCGAGCAGCGTGACCGCCTGGGCGGCATTGCGGGAATCGGTCTGCGGGTTGCGCAGTCGCACCGTGCCGCGCTTGATCGAGTCTTCCACCGAGCCGACGATCAGCTTTTCGCCGAGTTCCGCCACGCGCTTGTCACGGAAGGCAATCACTTCCGGGAAGTTATGGCCGGTATCGATGTGCACCAGCGGAAACGGGAACTTGCCCGGACGAAAAGCCTTTTCGGCGAGACGCAGCAGGACGATGGAATCCTTTCCGCCGGAGAAGAGCAGGGCAGGGTTGGTGCATTCGGCGGCAACCTCGCGCATGATGTGGATCGATTCCGATTCCAGCCAATCGAGATGGCGGTTGCTGGCGGCATCGAGGAAAAGTTTTTCGACTGCTGTGTTCATAGGTTTTGCTCAGGTCGATGAATTGATGGAGTCCGTTCCCGCCAGGTGGCGGGCAGGGGGATGCGGATCGATATGATCCATCCCGCATCTGGCCTCCCCCTGGCTTGGCGCCCTTGAGAGGGAGGGGCGTTCTTTCTATGCTACGGGTACCGCTTTGATCCTCACCAGCTTCCCGTCCACCACGTGCAGGCCGCATTCCTTGGTTTCCGGGTTCTCCCACCACCAGCGGCCCGCGCGGACATCCTCGCCCGGCTGGATGGCGCGGGTGCAGGGCTCGCAGCCGATGGACGGATAGCCTTTGTCGTGCAACTGGTTGTACGGCACGCCGTTGGTGCGGAGGTAGTTCCACACATCCTGTTCGGACCAGTCCGCCAGGGGATTGAACTTCGTCATGCCGTGCGCCTCGTCGTTTTCCTGCACGTCGAGCGCGGCGCGCGTGGTCGACTGCGCGCGGCGCTGGCCGGTGATCCAGGCCTTGTTGCCTGCGAGCGCACGGTTCAGCGGCTCGACCTTTCGAATGCGGCAGCACTCCTTGCGCATATCGATGCTGTCATAGAAGGCGTTGAGCCCATGATTGCTCACATAGGCATCGACGGCCGCTGCGTCCGGCTTGTACAGCTCGACGTCATGGCCATAGGTTTCCTTGATGCGGCCCAGGACGTCGAGGGTCTCCTTATGCAGGCGCCCAGTCTCCAGGGTGAAGATCCGGATCGGCAATCCTGCGCGCAGGATCATGTCCGTCAGCACCATGTCTTCCGCCGCCAGGCTGGATGCGAAAACCGCCGGCGAGAAGTCGCGCGCGATGCGCTCCAGTGTCGCCCGCGTTTCCGTCACCAGCGAAGCGTAGTCGCTCATGCCGGCTCTCCGGCGCGCTGCACGCGGCGGAACAGCGGCGACTTGCGGTCCCACGAGCTTTGGTAGGGTTCGGAGAAATCGGTCAGCCCTTTCAGCGCATCATGGACATCCCGGTCGGCGCGCACCACGAAGGCGTCGAAGCCGACGCGCGACATATAGAACAACTGGTCGCGCAATACGTCGCCGATGGCGCGCAGTTCCCCGG
>NZ_DAIUCO010000210.1:0-9648 GCF_036846085.1 Noviherbaspirillum sp.
GGTGTATATACATTCACTTCAGGAGGCGGATATGAGCGAGCAGCAACTGGAAGCAATCAAGGAGAAAAACTTTTCGAGCGCCCAGGTGGGCGACTTTTCCGGGCTGGGAAATTACCAGTTTTATCATCCGCTGGGAAAAGGCCGCGGCTGGCCGGGTAAACTATTCCTGCGCGGCCCGCTGGACCTGACCGGCATGGAAGTCTCCCTGAACAAGCTGCCAGCCGGACAAAGCGTGCCGTTCTATCATCGTCATCGTGAACATGAAGAACTGTATGTCTTCCTGAAGGGCAGTGGACAATTCCAGGTGGATGGCAGGACCATCGACGTCCGGGAAGGCAGCGTGATCCGGGTCGCGCCTGACGGCGTGCGCACCTGGCGCAATACTGGCGACGCGGACCTTGTTTACATCGTTATCCAGGCCAATGCGAACAGCATCGGCGCACAAGGCATCGAGGACGGCGTCACACTGCCGGAAAAAGTGCAGTGGCCGGCCTGATTTTCAACGTTTTATATCCTTCGACAGGAAACCCAATGCAACCCAAAATCACTGCGGACGACTTCAACCGGAAAGGCAATGGCTACCTGCCGGGGCTGCTGGGAATCGTCATCAACAAGGTCGGCGAACAATCGCTCGATGCCCAGCTGACCGTGACGCCCGCTCACCTGGCACCGAATGGTTATCTGCATGCCGGCAGCGTCGTAACGCTCGCCGACACCGCTTGCGGCTATGCCTGTGTCGCCCATCTGCCGGAAGGCGCGGCGAACTTCACCACCATCGAACTCAAGAGCAATTTCATGGGTACGGCGCGGGAAGGCGTGGTCGAATGCGAAGCCCGGGCCGTTCATCTTGGCCGCACCACGCATGTCTGGGACGCGCTGGTACGCCATCGCGATACCGGCAAGCTGATCGCGACTTTCCGATGCACACAGATGATCCTGTGGCCGAAATGAGCGCTGTAGAAATTACGCCGGGCGTCTACCGGCATTACAAAGACAAGCTGTACTTCGTGCTCGGCTTGTCGAAAAACACCGAAACCAATGAAGTCTGCGTGGTGTACCGGCCGCTGTACGAGACCGATTGGCCGCAACTCGTCCATCGGCCCCTCGACATGTTCACCGAAGACGTTGTCGTCGACGGCAAGCGGATGCCGCGTTTCAAACGTGTTGCTTAGGTGAATCGCATGATCCGGTACCGGATCATGCGATTCATCCAATCCTGCTGGCCGGCTTCAGGCACGGGAAGCCAGGTAACGCAGCTCATTTACCAGTGCCGGGCTGACCGAATCATACGGGCTGGACAGCCGATAGAGACGGTACAGCGACAGCTCATCCTCATACTTGCGGACCTTGGCGGCGACGGCAGGCGCAGCCACGTCTGCGGACATGGCATCCGACTTGCTGGAAGGCACGGCAAACAGCGCTGCGATCAGCGAGTGGAGAGCACGACCGAGGTTAGTGAAATAACCATTGTCGGCGTCGTGGCGGGAATGGTTGGAAAATACGGCGGTAGTCATGAAGCACTCTCTTTCTATCAATAACGTCTTGTGTAGAGACAATATAGAGGCGCACCAGATATAAATCTAATTTAGATTTTCCATATGAGTCATTCACTATGAGAATGACAGAGTCCGCTTGTCGAAGCGTCTTTTTTCCTTGAAAAGTCTTTTTCCTTATCCGCGCTCAGCGTGCGGCACGATATTTGCGCCTACTGTTTTCTGTGACGCTCCGCCATCGCGGAGCCATTTCTTTACCGGAGATTGCAATGAAATGGGAAGGCAACCGCGAAAGCAGCAATGTCGAGGACCGTCGCGGGGCGGGCGGTATCGGCGGAGGGTTCGGTGGGCGTTCGATCGGGTTGGGTACGATTGCGATTGCCCTGGTCGCATCATTCTTCTTCGGCATCAATCCGATGACCGTCCTGAGCCTCTTGAGCGGCGGCTCTCCGCAACAGACCACCGCGCAACGACCGCCGGCCGACGACAGGATGGCGACATTCGTCTCCACCGTACTGGCCGACACCGAGGACACCTGGACCGAACTCTTCCGCAGCGGCGGCGGCACCTATCAAAAACCGACGCTGGTGCTGTTTTCCGACAGCACGCCGACGGCCTGCGGCACCGGGCAGTCGGCCAGCGGGCCGTTTTACTGCCCTGCGGATCAAAAAATCTACATTGATCTAAGCTTCTATCGCCTGATGCAGCAGCGCTACCAGGTGACGGGCGAGTTCGCGCAGGCCTATGTCATCGCCCATGAGGTGGGACACCATGTGCAGACGCTGATGGGCATCTCCGGGAAGGTGCGCCAGGCGCAGCAGCGCGCATCGCAGGCGGAGGGCAACAGGCTGTCGGTACAGCAGGAGTTGCAGGCCGACTGCTTCGCCGGCGTATGGGCATACCATGCCAACCGGTCACGCGGCATCCTGGAAGCCGGCGATATCGAGGCCGGACTGAACGCGGCCAGCGCAATCGGCGACGACGCGTTGCAACGCAAGGAACAAGGCCATGTCATCCCCGACTCGTTCACCCATGGCACGTCGGCACAACGGGTGCGCTGGTTCAAGCGCGGCATCGAAACCGGCAAGGTGGCGGCGTGCAACACCTTCGAAGCCCGAGATCTTTGACAGTCGGTTGACGTAGAATCCATGCTTTTCTTACTTCCCGCCGCACCGATGTCACATTTACAAGCACTGCAGTCCCTGCAGCTCGCCCTCGACGATTTGCGCAACAAGCGCATCGACGTGCATGCATTTTGCCGTAGCTGGCGCAGTCAGGGCGCGCTGGTGTCGGCGCTGCCGGCACGCTACGGACAGGTCATGGAAGACTTGCTCGGGCGCATGGAAGCCAGCAGCCTCTTTACCGAAGAAAGCTGTTCGTTCAGCCAGGAAGACATGCAGGCGAGCCTGTCGACATGGCTCGACAAGGTGCAACAGCAACTGGAAGGACGGCCCTGATGCAGCGGATAGAGTTCGCGCTCGACGGCGATTACGTCGAGTTGAACCAGTTGCTCAAGCTGGTCGGCATCTGCGACAGCGGCGGCGCCGGCAAGATGCTGGTGGCAAGCGGTGACGTCTCGGTCGACGGCAAGCAGGAACTGCGCAAGACATGCAAGATCCGCGCGGGACAGGTTGTCACGCTCGGCGATGTGCGCATCGACGTGCGGGCCGCCTGAGCAGCCCACCCGGCACCCGGCGTCGAAAACGATCTTTGCGAAACCGGAAAGCCCGTATCAAACTTTCTTCTGCCCCTTCGCCGCAGCGACGCCCTGCCTGCCGGGGTTTGCCCCTGCTGATTTAGATGCCGGCTGGGCCGGCGTCGCGGCAATTTTCTTCTGCCACTGATCAGCCCAGCGCTGCAGCGGCAGGAGCGCATGCAGCAGGTCCGTGCCGGTCGCTGTCAATGCATAGCCTCCCTCCTCGGCGAGTTCGACAATCCCGCTGTCCCGCAGGTCGCGCAAACGCTGATTGAGCACGGTCGGCGACATGGCATCGCAGCGCTCCTGCAATTCACGGAAGCTCAGGCGCGCGTCCCGCAATTCCCACAAGATCCGCAGGATCCATCGCCTGCCCAGCAGGTCGAGCAGCGCCATGATGGGGCGTCCGCTCGTTGATCCCCTGACCGGCCTTCCGGGTTTTGGTGCTGCCATCTTTTTCTCCGCTACTGTTTTCATAGCACCATGCTACACTTAACGTAGCATCATGTCGAAACCTTTATGAAACTTTCCGAATTTTCTTCCTGGAGAACACCATGTCCACCGATTCCGATTCCGATTCCGCTGCCGTCAGAAGTGATTCCCGCATTTCTCCGGTTGAGCCGCCGTATGAAGGCGCGCTGTCCGATACCTTCGCCAGGGTCATGCCGCCGGGTGTCGCGCCGCTCAAGTTGTTTCGCACCATGGCGCGCAATCCGCGCGTTTTGCAGCGCATGTTCGCGGGCAGTTTCCTGGACCAGGGCAGCATCACGCTGCGCGACCGTGAGTTGGTGATACTCCGGACCTGCTTCCGCTGCAAATGCGAATACGAATGGGGAGTCCATGTCGCCTTCTTTTCCGAACGTGCGACATTGAGCAATGAGGATGTGGCGGCGACATTGAAACGCGATCCGCAGGACCTGCCCCCGCACGAGGCGCTGCTCATCGGACTGGTTGATCAGTTGCACGACCATGCGCGGGTCACCGACGAATTGTGGGCCGGGCTCGCCCGCCACTATACGGAGGAACAGATGCTGGAATTGATTGCGCTGGCCGGCTATTACCACACGATTTCATTCATCGCGAATGCGGCCGGCGTGCAGGCCGAAGCGTATGCGCCGCGATTCGCCTGAGCGGCATTGGAGAGGGGTAAGACTTTTGAGGGGCGAGCCAGTGGACCGGCTCGCCTCCTCGATGGCTGATTGCCGGCGCGGCCTCCATCCGGAGGCTTGCGCCGGGAGCGTCAACGCTGCAAGGTTTCGCCGCGGCGCGCCATCCTGCGTTCGCCCGATGATGAGGACACGCGAAACTCCATGCTGGTAATGCCGACCGAGCCCGGCGGCCCGACGACGAAATCGAAACCGCTCTTGACCGGAAAGATGCCGTTATCGCGCAGCAAAATGTCCGCCTGGCAATTCGGGCTCGGATCATAGAAATGGTCTTTGACTTCCTTCCAGATCGCTTCGCTGATCCAGCCGTACATGAAGATCTGGTTCGGATACAGCGAGCTGTCCGCATGGAGATATCCCTTCTGGTTTTTCTGGAGCGAAGGGTTGGTCGGCGGCGTGGCGCTGATCAGGATGTCCGATGCACCGTCGCCGATCGAATAAATGTCATCGTTCTTCAGCGCGGAATACACGAGGCGCAAATGCCACTTGCAGTTGAGCGACAACCGTTTTTCGATCCCGCCCGGACTGCCGTCGGCGGTGTCGACTTCGCATACCGTCATCTGCGTGCAACGGACCTGGCCGATCAGGGCAGGCTCGTATTTCCTCAGTTCATCAAGATTCTCGTGCACATTCCAGAAAAACCACTTGGAGCGTTCCGCGTCCGACATGTCGGGCAAATCGGAAATCTGCCGTCGGCCATACACTTCAATGGCACGCATTGCTTCCTTGCGCAATTTTTCGTTCATTTCAACAAGGTCAGGATTGAACTTGTGGTTGTACTCGCTCCGCATGGACATCTCCAAATATCAGGCCGGAATAATCACAGTGTAGGACTCATTGCGCAAAACGGAAGGCCACCGCAAGCCCTCGCGTTTGCCGGACATGCTCCCGCATGCCACTGTCAATAGAGGTATCCGGGCCCCGTTTAGTTCTTGCCTGCGGATACAAATCCGTTTCGGCCGGCGCGAGGATTGGCGCCCCGGGTTGTGGTAAGTTCCTGCCATGATCAATTTCCGAAAGTGACGCCATGCCCCGCCTGGTCTATATCGCCGATCCGATGTGTTCGTGGTGCTACGGCTTCGGCCCGGAATTGTCGGCGCTGCTGGCCGGACTGCCGGACCTGCCGCTGGATATCGTGGTCGGCGGTCTGCGCGCCGGCAATACGCAGCCCATGGATGCAGGCCTGAAGGCGAAGCTGCTGTCGCACTGGCGGCAGGTAGGCGAAAGGTCCGGCCTGCCCTTCAACGAAGATGCCCTGGGGCGCGCCGGTTTTGTCTACGATACCGAGCCGGCCTGCCGGGCGGTGGTCACGGCACGCCTGCTCTCGCCGTCGACCGCGCTGCCGGTATTCCACGCCATCCAGCATGCGTTCTATGCGCAGGGACTGGACACCACCCAGGCGACGGTCCTGGCGCGGGTCAGCGCCGATGCTATGAGCAAGGCCGGTTTTGTCATCGATGCGGACACTTTCCGCGCTACGTGGGACGCATCGGCAACCGTCGCCGACACCCAGGCCGATTTTCTGCAGACGCAGCGCTGGGGTGTGCGCGGCTTCCCTACACTGGTCCTGGAGCGGCAAGGCGAGCTTCATCTGGTGTCATCGGGATATATGAACGTGGCGGGGCTGGTAGAGAACATGCAAGCGCTGGTCGATGCGGCACCAGCCGGTGATTGAGGGCGATCCTTGGGGCGATACGGCGCTGCACTAATAAAAAACCCGAAGCCGGACAATCCGGCTTCGGGTTCGCGCATGAAACGCTCAACGCATCAGTACATGTGCTGGCCGCCGTTGATGGCGATGTTGGCGCCGGTGAGGAAGGCCGCCTCATCCGATGCCAGATAGGCAACCAGGCCGGCCACTTCCTCGGGCTTGCCCAGGCGCCCCATCGGGATCTGCGGGATGATCTTGCTTTCCAGGACTTCGGATGGAATCGCCATCACCATCTTGGTGCCGATATAGCCGGGGGAGATGGTATTCACCGTCACGCCCTTGCGCGCCACTTCCAGCGCGAGCGCCTTGGTGAATCCGTGCATGCCGGCCTTCGCCGCCGAGTAGTTGGTCTGGCCGAACGCGCCTTTCTGGCCGTTGACGGACGAGATATTGATGATACGTCCCCAGCCACGCTCGGTCATGCCGTCGCACACAGGCTTGGTCATGTTGAACACCGAGTCGAGATTGGTCTTCATCACCGCATCCCAATTGGTCTTGTCCATCTTTTTGAAGGTCATGTCACGGGTGATACCCGCGTTATTGACCAGCACGTCGATCGGACCGATTTCCTTCGCGATCTGCGCGACGCAGGTCTCGGCGGACTGATAGTCCGACACGTCGCATGGATAGGCCCGGAATTTGTAACCCTGCTGCTCCATCGATGCCAGCCATTCCTGCGCCTTGGTATTGCCCGGCGAATAGGTCGTCACGACCTGATAGCCCAGCGCCGCCATCTTGATGCAGACAGCTTCGCCCAGACCGCCCATACCCCCAGTGACTAATGCGATTCTTGCCATGTTCGTCTCTCTATTTGTTTGTGAAGATTCAGGGACTGCACAACTGCACGTCGACCTTGTGGGTCTTAACGTTCTATCGCCAGCGCGACACCCATGCCGCCGCCGATGCACAGGCTGGCCAGCCCGCGCTTGGCATCACGCCGTATCATTTCATGCAACAAGGTCACCAGGATGCGGCAGCCGGAGGCGCCGATCGGATGGCCGATGGCGATGGCGCCGCCATTGACATTGATCTTGCTGGTATCCCAGCCCATTTCCTTGTTGACGCCGATGGCCTGTGCCGCGAACGCTTCGTTGATTTCCATCAGGTCCAGGTCCTGGTGGTCCCAGCCGGCCTTGCGCAGGCAGAGCTGGCTGGCGGGAACCGGGCCCATGCCCATGATGGTCGGATCGACGCCGGCCGACGAATAGGCACGGATGCGCGCCAGCGGTGTGAGGCCGAGTTCGTCAGCCTTTTTGGCCGACATCATGATGACGGCCGCCGCACCGTCGTTGATGCCGGATGCGTTGCCGGCGGTGACGGTGCCGTCCTTGGCAAATGCGGGACGCAGGCTGCCGAGCGCATCGACGGTGACGCCGGGCTTGATGAATTCATCGGTATCGAAGACGATCGGGCCTTTCTTGGAAGGAATCTCGAACGGAATGATCTCGTCCTTGAACTTGCCGGCCTTCTGCGCGGCTTCCGCCTTGTTCTGCGAGGCGGTGGCGAACTCGTCCTGTTCCTGGCGCGAAACGCCGTATTTCTTCGCGACGTTCTCGGCGGTGATGCCCATGTGGTACTGGTTGTAGACGTCCCACAGGCCGTCGACGATCATGGTGTCGACCAGCTTGGCGTCACCCATGCGGAAACCGTCGCGGGAATTGTTGAGGACGTGCGGCGACGCGCTCATGTTTTCCTGGCCGCCGGCAATGACGATCTCGGCGTCGCCGGCGCGGATCGCCTGTGCCGCGAGATGCGTGGCTTTCAGGCCGCTGCCGCAGACCATGTTGATGGTCATGCCGGGAACCATGTCGGGCAGACCGGCGCGGATCACCGCCTGGCGGGCCGGATTTTGGCCGACGCCCGCGGTCAGAACCTGTCCCATGATCACTTCACTGATCATGTCGGGCTTGATGCCGGACTTTTCCAGCAGGTGCTTGATAACATGCGCACCCAGATCGGACGCGGCAGTCTTGGCAAGGGAGCCGCCAAACTTGCCTACTGCGGTGCGGCCTGCGGCGACGATTACGACATCATTCATTTTGTATTCTCCAGTGAAGACTGCATTGCTGCGAAGTTGCCGTGAAGTACTTTTATCGTTGCTTCACTTCCTTACTTCATTAAAAAGACATGCTGAAAGACACGCGCAATAAGCAGAATTTCATTGCCGGATACCATCGTCGCTATCCGGGCGCAATCTTAATAGCGTATGTCCACAAAAGTTTGATCTAGCTCAAAGTTTCCGAATTGTACATTTTTCGGTATCGCGGCCTCGAAAATCCGATTGGATGATGTCATTCAGATTAGGCTATCGCGTATCGACTGTCCATGAAGTCGCAGAGTTCATTGCACTTGTGAACGCCGTGCACGAAATGCCTATGTGCAAGGCAGTGTTATTGCGCTGCGGGATGGTGGAACACCTGGCGCAGGTAAGCGAGAAACGTTTCGTCAGTGCACATCGTCTTGCCCGGCGAATCAGAAAGTTTCGCGACGGGCTGGCCATTGCAGGAGATCAGCTTCATGACGATGGCGAGAGTGGGAATGCCGGTATCGTTGGTCAGGTTGGTGCCGATGCCGAAACCGGTCATGGTCCGGTCGGCGAAGTGCCGGTACAGCGCGAAGGCACGCGGCAGATCGAGTCCGTCGGAAAACACGAGGCGCTTGGTATGCGAATCGATGCGCAGCTTCGCATAATGGGCAAGCGCCTTCTCCCCCCATTCGACGGGATCGCCGGAATCATGGCGCAGGCCGTCGAACAGTTTTGCGAAGTAGAGATCGAAGTCGGCGAGGAACGCATCCATGCCGACGACGTCGGTCAAGGCCGTACCGAGATCGCCGCGGTATTCCTGCACCCAATCCTCCAGCGCTGCTTTCTGGAAATCACGCAGCCGCACGCCGAACGACTGGAACGATTGCAGGTATTCATGCGCCATCGTGCCGATCGGCACGAGATTGTGTTTCTTCGCAAGATACACATTCGACGTGCCCTTGAAATACTCTGGCACTTCGCGCTTGAGCGTCGCCACCACCTCGTCATGCCATGCGCCGGAGAAACGGCGCCGCACACCGAAATCGAAGAACTCGAACGGATGCGCCCTCGCCGGCTCGCGGCCGAAATCGCGCACCTGCCCGATCTTCGCCGCCAGGCGCCTGCGCCCCTCGGCCAATGCCGGCACCGGATCGAACCGGCGGAAATACAGTTCGTTGACGATGTAGAGAACGTAGATCTCGAAGCCCATCACATGGACTTGCGGTCCCTTGACGTTGATCACCAGCGTCGGGCCGTCGACCGTCACGGTGATGAACTTGCGCTGGAACCGGAAGACGGTGAGGTAGTCGGCAAAGTCGCTCTTGATGAAACGAAGACCGCGCAGGTAGGCGATTTCATCGTCGGTGAAGGCCAGCGAACAAAGGTGATCGAATTCCCGTTCCACATCGGCCTTCAGTTCTGCCAGCGGGTAGGCAGGTTCGTTCCTGCATGCAAAGGCATATTCCGCCTGGGCGGCGGGGTGGCCATGCAACAGGGCCTGCCACATGGTGAATTTGTAGAGATCGGTTTCGAGCAGGCTTTGGACGATGGGGGTC
>NZ_DAIUCO010000211.1:0-9611 GCF_036846085.1 Noviherbaspirillum sp.
GTGTTGAACGCACGCCCACCGCTTCGCCGGTGCGGCCAGGCGGCGCTGTCTTGTGGATGAGGCTCATGATCATCGGCAGCGCCGAGCCGAGGCCGAGGCCGAGCAGGAAGGCCAAGCCCAGGAGCACCGGGACCGCATGGAACAACGGGAAGAGCAGGTAGACGAAGGCCGTGATCGCCAATGCGCCGGTGAGTACGCGCCATTCCGGAAAGACCCGTGAGATCGGCCCCATGGCGAGGCGAACCACGAATGTGCCGATGCCGAAGGCGCCCATGATCAGCCCGATGGTCGATGCCGACAGGCCGATGCGCGCACCCTGGATCGGCACCATGAACGTGAACAAATCCCATCCCATCGACAGCAAGCCGCTGGCAATGAAGACCGCCCGCAGCGGTGCATGACGCAACAGATCCATCACGCGTGCGCTGCTTGCCGGCGCCGCGGGCGTTGCGCGGGCGTGGTTGAGCTTGCGTGTCAGGCCGAGAAAGATCAGTGCGATCACGGGAAATGCGGCAAGCATCAGGAAGGTGGCCGCATGGCCCGCCAGGTCGATCGTGAAGCCTGCGATGACCGGCCCGAGCACGGTGGAAATGGAAAAGCCGAGGGCGAGGTAGGAGAAGGCGCTCGTGCGGTTTCTGGCGGTGCTCGCATGGCCAACGGCATTGTTGATGGCCACATGCGTCAGCATGAACCCGGAGCCGAGGAGCACGCTGGCGACGTACAGGCTCGAGAGCACGGGACGCGTTCCCGGCAGCACGGTACCGACGATCATCAACATCAATGCGATCAGCGTCGGCTTGAAAACGCCTGTCCGGTCCGTCCACCTGCCCGCGTGCACGGACAGCAGCATCGGGATCACCGCAAGCAGGCTCATCAGGAATCCGACCTGCACCGGCGGCGCGCCGAGATCGATTGCAAACAGTGTCAGTGAGACGCGGCTCCCCGTGAAAGTGATGTGCGTCAGCACCATCATGGCAATCAGGGCGAGGAGGTTCAAGGCGGGTAGGCGGGGTGCGCTGGGGTGAAGTCTGCCAAAAGTATAGAGCAAAACCGCGAACGGGATTGCCGGCCGCCGTCACGGTGCCGCCTGCCGGCATGCAGCGCGGCCGGATCGACTTGCGTCGCACGGCGGCATCAAGGCTTCGCTTTTGCGTCGGCCTCCGTCGCCAGCGAGGCCAGGATCGCGTGGGCAGCGGTCACGCGCGCATCGGCGGGGAAGTTTTTATTGGCGAGCATCACGATCCCCAGCTTCCGGGCGGGAATAAAGGCGACATAGGCGGCGAAGCCGTTCGTGGATCCGGTCTTGTTGATCAGCACCTCCGATTGCGGCGCCAGCGGCGGACTGAATCTCGCGACGCTGTTCGCCTCGAATACCATCGCATTGCCGTTCCCCGCCAACAGCTGCTTCAGCTCGGTCGGATAGGGGTACTGCTCCCATACCAGGCTTTGCACCAGTTCTCCCGACTTGAAGTAAGCGATATGGGTATCGTCGATTGCGCGCTGCAAGGTGGCGTCGGCCTTTGCCATTCGCAGGTTCGCTTCAATGAAGCGAATCATGTCGAACGCATTTGACTTTACCGCATAGGCTTCCGGTGCAAGCACGCCGGGACGCATGCGGATCGGCTGATCGTCCCTGGAATAGCCTTGCGCATAATCGCGCATCTTGCTTGCCGGGACATGGAAGTAACTGTTGCGCATCCCGAGCGGGCGAAAGATCGTCCGTTCGACAGCGCTGTCGAAAGGGGTCTGCATGCTCGTTGCGGCGACCATGCCGAGCAAGCCGATGCTGACGTTTGAGTACATCCTGCGGGAGCCGGGCTGGTGAACCGGCTGCCATGCGTTCAGGTAGTCGATCAACTGTTCGTCGTGGTCGATGCCGTCCGGCACCTGCAACGGAAGTCCGCCCGGTGTGTAGGTGCCGAGGTCGAGCAGGGTGGCATCGTCGAGGCGACTGCCGCGCAAGGCGGGCAGGTGATCGCCGGGATGGTCGGACAGGGCGAGGTTGCCATTGACCTGGGCATAGGAAGCCAGGGTGGCGGTGAAGGTCTTGCTGATTGATCCGATCTCGAAAAGGGTATCGCTCGTCACGCGGCGTTTCGTGTCCTTCGACGCGATGCCGTAGTTGTAGAAGTGCCGCTTCCCGTTGATCGTGACGGCGACCGCCATGCCCGGAACATCGTATTTCTGCATTGCCGGCCGGATGGCATTGTCCACGGTCTCCGCGAGCGCCGCGTGACCGGCATTGCCGGCGGCATAAGCACTGGAGGCAAGGAAAACAAGGACACCGGCGCACAGTTTCGACAGATGCATATGCTGGTTACACCTTTCATCACGATCATCGGGTGAGGCAGTATACCTGCCGCGCAAGGAGGTGTTTTGCCAGGGTGTGCGGGCAAACGGGTGCGTACTGCGGAACCGGTCTGCCTGATGGCATCGGGTCCGGGTTCGCCATGTCATTCATTTTCCGGCAATCAATCCTCCTTCCACCGGCACAAAGTTTGCTGGCAACTCATCATCGGATACGCCACTAGCAGGGGCGTCCGAATGACAAATACTTTCCACCAGAGAGAAGGAATCGGATATGAGACATGGATTCGCTGGTTCATTGAAAATGGCCGGCGTGCTTTGCGCCGGCATGCTTGCCAGTGCCGCCGTTTGCGCGCAGACCAACTTTACCGCCACGTACAACGGCGCCAGTCCCGACGGCGGCGCTTGTGCAAGCACCTACAACATCGTCGGCATGGAGCCGGACACGCCGGGCAAGCATCCGGTGTTCGTGTACATGGTGGGTACCTGGGAAAATTTTACCAATGCATCCGCGCTGGAAGCGGTCAGGCGCATGGCCGCCAAGGGCTATGTGGCGGCGACGGTCGAGTACGGGAATTCGGCCTTCGGCTCATGCAACGTGATCGGCGCCAAGGCGAAATGCGTCTTCGATCCGGACAGCGCCGTCAGCGCCGTCACGCAGATCTGTTCCCGCAAGGGCGCCGACTGCCGCAAGGGATTGGTGGTTGCCGGGTTCAGCCAGGGGGCGATCATGTCGATTCTCGCCAAGAACCACGATGCCCGTGTCCAGGCGGCATATGGGCTTGGCGCCGGCGTGCAGTATGCGACGACCGATCTGCGGCAGTGTGTGGCGGACGGCAATCGCGCATTGCCGAGCGACCGCCTGCGCATCGTGAATGGCGAGAACGACGAGTTCATGGGTGCAACGCCGATCACGGTACGCAGCCAGATGCAGGAGGTCACCGGATTGAACTGCGGATTGACAGCCAACGGCTGCGTCAATCCCAACAACAGCGGCTGGCATATGGTGCAGCAACTCCGCATGTCGAGCGGCCTGTCGGACCATTGCTATATGCGCGGCGCCGGTTGCGGCAGCAGTGAAGAGGTGCTCCAGCCCGCATGGCAAAGCGGCAACGAGCCCTGGCATCTCGAACCCAACCTGAACTGGCTGACCAATTTCACAACAAGATAGTGTGCCTATCTACCGTCTCCTCAAGCCTCTGTCTGCCGCACCGGTAGAAGAGGCTTGCTAAGCATGCTGGTAAAAAACCAATGCACGCAAATACAAGCGCGTCATTGTTATTGCCGGCATGTCATCCCTCCAAATCCGAGGCGTGCCATTCATCGGCCTAGCTCCACCTTCTTCTGGATTTCCTCCGAGAAAATTTTGCTGCCGGCAGGAACTATTTTCCTGTAGGAAATCTCTGACGTGGGTACGTTGATTCGTACACGCAGCGATGAGCAGGTCCAGATGTCATGACCGCCTGTTAAGCCTCAGGTCGCTCGTCCCATTTCACTTCTGCCACGAAAGGCCAACGAGCATGCAATTATTGCCAGCACACTTTCATGCCGCATCATCGAACGTCAGGCCGCTCCGGATTCCATCCTTCCAGCGGACGGAATGCCTCGAGGAGAAGTTGCCCTTTACGGTACGCATGGTGAGTGATGAACATGCGCTTTCGAAGGCGGTGGAAATCCGGCATGCCGCCTACAAGCGGCACGTCCCGCTGTTTGCCGAATCCTTGAAGACACCGGAGACCACCGACGCGGAAGACGGCGTGGTGGTACTGCTCGCGGAATCCAAGCTCGACGGCACCGCATTGGGCACGATGCGTATCCAGACCAACCGTTTCAGGCCGCTCAGCCTCGAGCAATCGATCGCGTTGCCGGATTCTCTGGCAGGCAGACCGCTGGCTGAAGCCACCCGCCTCGGCGTGACGGGGCAGCGTATCGGGCGCGTGGTGAAGAACGTGCTCTTCAAGGCGTTCTACATGTATTGCCAGGCCAACGGCGTGCATTCGATGGTGATTGCCGGCCGGGCGCCGATCGACCGGCAGTATGCGCGATTGATGTTCGAGGATGTCTACCCTGAAAAAGGATTCATTCCCCTTCGCCATGCCGGCGATATGCCGCATCGAATCATGCAGCTCAAGATCTCGGATGCGAAGGCGAAGTGGCAGGAAGCCATGCATCCCCTGTATGATTTTTTCATCCGCACCTCGCATCCCGATATCCATGTCGGCCGGATGAAGAACAATGTTTTGCCGTTCGCGCCCGTGGGGACGTTCAGGCTGCGATAGTCGTTCACCCGTCGGGCGAGTGTCGCGCGCCGCCGGTCTCCAGGCCGCCGCTGCTCGCGCCGAATACGCCTTGCAGTCTCCGCTGTGTGCCGTAACGTCATCTCATCCGCAACATTCGCACCCACCTCAATTGACCTGCATCAAGCAAAGCTGACTTGTCTGCCGGCATACCCATTACCCGTAGACCGATCCACAATTCTTTCCTATTCTGGAATGAAGATTAATTGCTTTTGGTCGCAACTCGATGCCGTGGATCCATGCCATGGCGGAAGCGCCTGCCGGTTTTTCTAGCGCCCGGCAGCCGCATCCCCGACCATGCTTGCGGAAATATGCCCCAACAGCCAGCACAGCGGAAACCCACGGCATCATCCCTCCACGATTCACTGGACCGGTTCCTATCGTGGCTGGGGACGTATGCGCTGCCGGTGGCAATCGGTGTGATGTCTCTCGTCGCACTCACCGGCTGGCAATCCTATTTTCAGGTCGGGGACGCACAGCAGCTCCGGTTCCAGTTTCTCGAAGAAGCAGGATCGCCGCTCTCTGCGGAGCAGGCCAGTGCCGCATTGCTTGCCAGGCCCGGCGTAGAGCGCTTCGATAGCGGCCGGTCCGAAGCGCCGTTCTGGTTCCGGTTCGCGTTTTCCGATATGCCCGCCGAACAGGGCGTGACGGCGGAATTTCCCTCCCGTCACATGACCGAAATCACATGCTGGGAAGAGGATGCCTACACGCTGGTCGGCGCGGCCACGCGGGCGCGGGCGACCGGCAACATCAGCATGGTGAAGGCGGGATTCGCACTCGGCCCCTATGCGCCGACCAAGGCCTCGTTCGTGTGCCGGGCACGCTTTGTCGGACCCGCCAGCCTGACGCTGATGCAATGGCGGGCCGAGGACCTTGCGGCGTCGGCCCAGAAGTTCCATCGGGAATCCGGATTGCTCGACGGCGGGCTGATCGTGCTTGCGCTCTTCATGCTCATCACCGCGCTGATCATTCGCCAGACGATCTATGTCCTGTTCTCCGCCTGGCTGATCGCCAACCTCAGGCTGGCCGCGCTGTCGGCCGGATGGGATGTGCAATGGCTGGGGCAGGCGGTGCCGCACCACCTGGTCTTCGAGATGCGTCTGGTGACCACCGCCGTCTATTACGTGCTGACCGTCACCATGTTCCGGACCTTGTTCCGCGATGATCTGATGCGCCTTGGCTCGCCGGTGCCGATGCGGGTGGTGCAATGGATGTGCGTGGCGCTGCTGCTGCTTTCCGTCACCTTGTCGTACCAGGCATTCCTGCCGGTGCTGTGGGCGGCGTCGGTCATCACGGTGCTGGTCGTCGGATTCCTGCTGGTGCGCATCCTGCTGGCCCGCCGTTCGCCGGTGGCGGTCTGGTATGCCGCCTCCTTCGCTATCACCATGGTCGCCGGCCTGTCCGAGGTCGTGTCTGCGGCACTCGGCTTCCGGGGCACGATCGGCACGGTCAACAGTGTCACCGCCGCACTGTCGTCCAGCCTGCTCGCGGCGCTTGCGGTCGCCGAGCACATCCGCATGGAGCACAGGGAGCGGATCGATGCGCAGGAAGAACTGGAACATACCTACGAGGCCATGCCGATCGGTCTGTTCACGCTCGACCTGGAAGGACGTTTCAAAAGCGCCAATCCGGCGCTGTCCAATATGCTTGGCGACGATGTGATGAAAGGCGGTGGGGCCGAGTGGGAACGCTACTTCAAGGCGGGTTCGTGGAGCGAACTGCTGACCATGGTGCACATGCAGCCCGACGGGGAACTGGAAATCGACGATGCCGGCCAGTCCGGCGCCGAGGCGCGCAAGCGGTTTCTCGTCAAGGCCACCCTGGCGCGCGGAAAGATCGAAGGTTCGCTGCAGGATGTGACGGAGAAAGCCGCCGCGATACAGGAACTGATGTACCTCGCGGAGAACGACCCGCTGACGAAAGTATTCAACCGGCGCGGCATAGAAAGCACGCTCGACCGCGCCATGCAACAGCTGGCGGAGGGCAAGCCGCTCGCACTGGCATACCTCGACATCAACCGCTTCAAGCTCATCAACAGCCTGTACGGCCATGCGGTCGGGGACGCGATACTGCGCATGGTGTGCGACCGCGTCAAGGGCATGCTGGCGACAGGACAGCACATGGGGCGCGTCGGCGGCGACGAATTCGTCATCGTCATGCCGGATACATCGATCCAGCTTGCCGCCTGGAGCTGCCGCGGCATCATCGCCGCCGTCGGTGACCAGACCTACGGTATCGCCGACAAGGCATTGCAGGTGCATTGCTCCATCGGCCTGATCGAGATCAGCGAGCCCACGCACATCAAGGACGCGCTCGCCCTGGCGGACAACGCCTGCCGCGAAGCGAAGAGGGGCGCGCAGCTCGTGGTGTATGAAAAGGATGCGAATGTCTTCCGCCAGCGCGAGGCCGAATTCTCGCTGGCGGAACATCTGTCCGGCCAGCTCGCGACGACCGGGCTATATCTCGATATGCAGCCCATCATGTCCCTGAAGGACCCGCATGCGTCGCTCAACTTCGAAGTCCTGGTACGCATGCGGGGCAGGGACGGCGTCGTCGTTTCCGCTGACCGCCTCATTCCCGCCGCCGAGGGCTACGGGCGGACCGGGGTGATCGATCGCTGGGTGATGGGTACGACACTGGAGTGGATCAACGCGCACCTGCCACGCCTGTCCAACACCCAGTTCGTCTGCATGAACCTCAACGGCGCGTCATTGAATGATGAGCGCTTCGTCCGTGATGCATTCGACATGCTGGAGAGGATGCCCCGCGCCGCCTGCCGCCTCTGCATCGAAATCACCGAGAGCGTTGCGCTGCAGGACCTCGGCAACACCCGCCACTTCATCGACCGGGTGCGCGGATGCGGCGCCAAGGTGGCGCTGGACGACTTCGGCGCCGGCTATACATCGTTCTCCTATCTGAGAGATCTGCCGGCCGATGTGCTGAAAATCGATGGCAGCTTCATCGTGAACATGGTGGCGCACCCGGCAAACGTGGCCATCGTCGAGGCGATCGTCAGCCTTGCGCTCAGCCTCGGCATGAAAACCATCGCCGAATGGGCGGAGGACAACGTGACCGTGCAGACACTGTCCGATATCGGCGTCGATTATGTGCAGGGATATGCGATCGCGCGGCCGCAGCGCCCGGAGAATATCCTGATGGCGGCGTCGGCGGCGGCATTCATCCAGAATGCCGAGCTGGCTTATTCGATGCGGCGGGTCAGCGCCTGACCGTGATGCCGAAGCCGTTGGCGCTGCATGCCGCGCATCGGGGAAGTGCAAGCATCATTGGAGGCAAGTGTACGTCGCGTCGAGACCTGATTGCATTCCCTTATGTGCCGGCCAGCCGGCGTTGCATGTCCTTGCGCAATGCAGCCGCGTATTCCCGGAAATCCACTTCCAGCGTGTAGCGTGCCGAGCCCACATAGCGCCTGGCGATCCGCTCGGCATGCAGGGCGATTTCCCGCTCCATCGTTGCGCGCGCCGGGAGCGCGGTTTCACCCGCCAGCACCGACGCCAGCCAGCGCGCCTGTATCTCCACCAGTGGAATGGTCGGGCCGATCGGCTGCACCAGTCCGACCATGTACAGCCCCGGCAGATGCGGCGGCATCATGCGCCGGTAAAGGGAGACGCTGCCGTCGCGCACTTCGAACAGGGAAGGATCGATGAATGGAAAGCTCGTCCGGTAGCCGGTCGCGTAAATGATGGCGTCCACCGGTGCGACCTGGCCGTTCTCGAACGCGACGCTGTCCCCGCGCAGTTCCGTGACATTCGGCGCGATCCGTATCCAGCCATGGCCGACATAAGGGAGCAGCTCCTGGCTCAGGGTGGCATGTTCCTGCCAGATCGAATGCTTCGGGCGCGGCACGCCGTAGCGGGCCTGGTCGCCGACGGCGAGAAACATCAGCCGGCGGATCAGCGCCCGCGTCATTTTCGTGGGCAGCTTCAGCTTGCGGGAAAGGAAGGCCGACCAGCGGTCGGTCGGAATGCCCATGATGTACTTCGGCATGATCCATGCGCTGCGGCGGGTCGACAGCGTCGTGCTTTTCGCCGCCTTGCAGACATCCACCGCGATGTCCACCGCCGAATTGCCGATGCCGACGATGAGCACGTTCTTGTCCCTGAACGGTTCGGCGGTGCGGTAGTAGTGCGAATGCATCGCCGTGCCATCGAAGCTGCCGGGGAAATCCGGATAGCGCGGGTCCCACAAATGGCCGTTGGCGACCAGCACGGCGCGGTAGCGGCGCACTTCGCCGTCCTGCAGGCGCACATTCCATGTGCCGTCCGGTGACGGCCGAACATCCTCGACGCGCGTATTGAACCGGATGTGCGGCCGGATACCGAAACGGTCGGCATAGGCTTCCAGGTGTTCCATCACCTGGAAATGCGACAGGAAGTCCGGATAGTGATCGGCGATGGGAAAGTCGGAATAGCCGAGGTTGTTGCGGCTGGTATCGATATGCAGGCTGCGGTAGGCGGACGACATGCCGTTGTCGTTCTCGTAGCGCCACATGCCGCCGATGTCGGAGCCGATCTCGAAGCATTCGAAGGGAAGGTTCTTTTCCTTGAGGGCCTTGGCGGCTGCCACGCCGGATGAGCCGGCGCCAACGATGCAGACGGGAAGGGAGTCAGGTCCGGCCAAGCGCATTCTCCTTGTAATCGTTGATGATGGCGGCAACCGACGCGTCGCCGGCGATGCCGAGCCGCAGCGCGGTTTCCGATGTGAAGCCGCGCGGCCAGCCATCCACGATCCGATGCATGGCGTCGTCGCGTTGCCAGACGATGCGGCTTCCGGCCTCGCCCAGCGCGGCGGCGAGATCAGCCGGCGTGACCGCCAGGGACGGCAAGTTCATCGCGCGGGTGGCGCCAAATGCGGAAGAAGGAATTTCCAGCGCGCGTATCAGTCCGGCCGCGACGGCACCAACCGATGCAACCGGGAACCGGGTATCCGCATCCAGCGGACATGCCACGTCCCTGCCGTTCAGCGGTTCGCGGACAAGCGCGGCGATGC
>NZ_DAIUCO010000212.1:0-9586 GCF_036846085.1 Noviherbaspirillum sp.
CGCCGGTGGTGGTGATGCGCTTCGAAGCCGAGTCGCAGGACGCACTGCAGCGCATTCAGCAGCAATTCAAGCAAGCCATCGTCGCAGCCATGCCAGGCGCGCAGTTGCCGTTCTGAAGAATCAGTCCGGCCGCGCAGCATGACGACCCCGATGAAGATTCTGATCGTCCGCGTGTCTTCCCTCGGCGACGTGGTGCATAACATGCCGATGGTCGCCGACATCCTGCGCCGTTTCCCCGATGCGCACATCGATTGGGTGGTGGAAGAGGCCTATGCGGACCTGGTCAGGCTGAACCGGGGTGTGCGCGACATCATTCCCTTCGCATTGCGCCGCTGGCGCAAGACCCTGCTCACCGAACAGACGCGCGCCGAGATGCGCGCGTTTTCCTCCCGGCTGCGCAGCATTGCCTATGACGTGATCTTCGATACGCAGGGCCTGCTGAAAACCGGGCTGGTCATGCGGCTTGCCCGACTTGCGCCGGGCGGCAGGCGTGTCGGCCTCGCAAACGGCACGGAAGGTTCCGGTTATGAAGGCCTCTCGCGGATCTTCCACACGATGAGCGTGCCGGTCGGCCTGCGCACCCATGGTGTATTGCGCGGCAGGCTGGTCACTGCCGCGGCGCTCGGCTATGAAGTCGACACCCCGGCCGATTTCGATCTGCAGCCGCCACCACTCCAAACGCTTCCTTCCTGGCTCCCCGAAGAACCGTATGCCGCATTTTTCCACGCCACCGCGCGTGCGGCGAAGCAATGGGCGCCCGACCACTGGGGACGATTGGGGCGGATGGTCGCGGCGCGCGGATTGCCGGTGTTGCTCCCTTGGGGAAGTCCTGCGGAGAAGCACGCGGCGGAAGACCTTGCTTCGCGCATGCCGAATGCGCGGGTGCTGCCGAAGCTGCCGATGATGGAAGCGGTCCTGCTTGCCCAGCGAGCCCGTCTCGCCGTCGGCGTCGATACCGGATTGACTCACATTGCCGCCGCCTATTGCCGGCCGACGATCGAGCTGTACTGCGATTCGCCGCGCTGGAAGACCGAAGGCAACTGGTCACCGAATATCGTCAATCTCGGCGACACCGGCGCGCCGCCTGGGGTCGACGAAGTCGAAGCCGCGGTCGACCGGCTGCTTGCGGCAACCGAATCGGCGCTGTCATGAACGCTGCCGCCTCGACGATGCGCGCTGAGACAATCGCCGCGCGAACGCCGTATCGGATTGCGGGACGACCGGGGCGATGAGCCGCATACTGTATTCGTTCGCATGGTGGCTGGCCCTGCCGCTGGTGTTCGCCCGGCTTTGGTGGCGCGGCCGGAAAGAGCCTGGATACCGGCAGCACCTTGCCGAGCGTTTCGGCGTCTACCGGCAGCCTGGCCCGTCGCAGCCGATGATATGGCTGCATGCGGTCTCCGTCGGGGAAACCCGTGCGGCGCAACCGCTCGTCGATGCACTGCTGGACGCCTATCCGAAGCACTGCATCCTGCTTACCCACATGACCGCGACCGGACGCGAAACCGGACGATCCCTGTTCGCCGCCCGCAGCGCGCGAGTGGTGCAATGCTATCTACCCTACGACACCGGATGGATGACAGGCCGGTTCCTGCGGCATTTCAAGCCGGCGATCTGCATCCTGATGGAGACCGAGGTATGGCCGAACATGATCGCGCAATGCCGCCGGCAGGCGGTGCCTGTCGCACTGGTGAATGCGCGGCTGTCGGAGCGCTCGCTGGCGAAGGCGCAACGACTGTCCGGCCTGATGACGGAAGCCGCGCACGGCTTGTCCTGCATCGCCGCGCAGACTGAATCGGATGCACGGCGGCTGCGCCAGCTCGGCGCCGCGAATGTGCAGGTGACCGGCAGCATCAAATTCGATGTCGCCCCTCCGCAGCAGGCCATCGAGACGGGACTGCGGATTCGCGGGCTGATCGGCGCGCGCCCGGTCCTGCTGTGTGCCAGCACGCGCGAAGGCGAGGAGGCATTGATTCTCGAGGCATTGCGGAGCAGGGACATCGGGAATCTGCTCATCGTCGTCGTGCCAAGGCATCCGCAGCGATTCGATGATGTGGCGCGCCTGATCGGCGAACATGGCTGGCACATGCAGCGGCGCTCGGCATTGGGCAGCGGCGCATTGCCTGGCGATGTGCAGATGCTGCTCGGCGACTCGATGGGCGAAATGTTCGCCTACTACAGCGCCTGCGACATCGCCTTCATCGGCGGCAGCCTGCTGCCGTTGGGCGGACAGAACCTGATCGAAGCCTGCGCGGTCGGCAAGCCGGTGCTGATCGGTCCGCATACCTTCAACTTTGCCGAGGTAAGCGACGATGCCGTCGCCGCCGGCGCCGCAAGGCGCGTGGCGGATGCAAGCGACATGCTTGCCCATGCGATGCGCCTGGTGCAGATGCATGAGGAAAGGGGGGCGATGAGCGACGACGCCCTGCGGTTCGCCAATCAGCATCGCGGCGCGACGGTGCGCACGATGGCGATGCTGACGAAACTGATCGGTCGGCTTTAAACCGGTTGCGGGATGCGCAAGGCATCCAGGTGGGCGTCGAGCACCTGCCGGCCGACACGTTGCAGATCGAAGGCCGCCGGATCCAGCAGCCAAAGGCGAATAAGTCCATCGGCCATCGCCCACAAGCCCAGTGCCGCCACCCGCGCCGACACGCCCGAACGCAGCAGGCCGCGCCTGGTCGCGAGCTTGAGCCGCTTCTCGGAGCGCAACAGCCACTGGTTATAGTTGGCAATATAGCGGTCGCGCACCGCCGTCAGTTCCTCGACATACTCGACTTTATGTGTGGCAATCTCGAATGCCCGCCGCGCAATCGGGTCCGTCACCGTCAGCCGGAAGGCAGTGAGCACCCAGGTGCGCACGTCGCCGACGGGATCGGCCAGCCCGGCGTTATCGGTGCATTCCAGCGCGCTTTCCAGCGGCATGGTGGCGCGGTCCATCATGGCGTTGAACAGGTCCGCCTTGTCCTTGAAGTGCCAATAGATGGCGCCGCGTGTCACGCCTGCGGCGGCGGCAATGTGTTGCAGTGTGGTGCGGGATACGCCTTGCTTCTGGAACAGCAAGGCCGCCGCGTCGAGAATGCCGTCGCGGGTGGCCATCGCTTCGTCTTTTGTTCTGCGCACGTTAGCGATTCCTGTGAAATTCGGTGAGTCGGGAGCGCCCCGGCGGGCGATACAGTGCGATACATACACTCTTGTAGGTTAGTTTATACTGTCCCTCGTTTTGCCCGGCAAAAACAAATCGAACCGGGCCATTTTTTTGTAATCAATTGTTCGTTGACCGGTTTTATCAGCGGCGGCGGAATCCCGGAATGTGAAATTCATGGCCATCGGCAACGCGGGCATGTATGGCGGCGACGCACTCTTATGCGCCTGCAAGCATTCCGGATCGGTCCGCCGTAGCGTAAATCAACAGTTCCACCGCCGTTCTACCCAATCCTGAAGGTGCTCATAGTGATGCGCAATCGTTTATCCGCTCCGCCAGCAAGAATACGCAACATCCTGTGCTCGATGCTCATGCTGGCGGTGCTCGCCGCCTGCGGCTCCAAGGATGCCGCCGCACCCGCCGCCGGGGGCAACGGAGGCGGGGGCGCCAAACCGCCGCCGCCCGAGGTGGGGGTCGTGACCACCGCCCTGCAGCCGGTTGCATTGCAGACCGAATTGCCGGGCCGTGTCGAAGCACTGCGGGTCGCGCAGGTCCGGGCCCGCATCAACGGCGTCGTGCAGAAGCGGTTGTTCCGCGAGGGCAGCGAAGTGAAGGCCGGGCAGGTGCTGTTCCAGATCGATCCGGCGCCGTATCGCGCGGCGCTCGAAAGCGCCCAGGCCCAGCTCGCGAAAGCCCAGGCAAACCTGACGCAGACCACCGCCCAGGCGGAACGCTACAAGCCGCTGGTCGAAGCCAATGCCGTCAGCAAGCAGGAATACATCAACGTGGTCGCCAGCCAGAAGCAGGCGGAGGCCGATGTGGCCGCAGGCAAGGCGGCGGTGCAGACCGCCCGCATCAATCTCGAGTATGCAACCGTGAATGCGCCGATCGCAGGCCGCATCGGCCGCGCCCTCGTGACCGAGGGTGCGCTGGTGAGCGCCGCCGAGGCGACGCAGCTCGCGCTGGTCCAGCAAACCAGCACGGTGTATGTCAATTTCACCCAGTCGGCCAGCGAAGTCATGCGCCTGCGCAAGGCCGCGAGCGGCAGCGATGTGCAGTCGGCGGACAAGCCGGTGCCTGTCACGGTGATGATGGATAACGGCTCGGAATATCCGCGCAAGGGCAAGCTGCTGTTTTCCGACATCAGCGTCGATCCGACATCCGGCCAGATCACGCTACGCGCCGAAGTGCCCAATCCAGACGGCATCCTGATGCCGGGACAATACGTGCGGGTGCGCCTGTCGCAGGCCGAGATCCCGTCCGGCATCCTGTTGCCGCAGCAGGCGGTGACGCGCGGCGGCGAGAAGGGTGATTCCGTCATCGTCGTCGGCGCCGACGGCAAGCCCGCTCCGCGCCAGGTGAAGGTCGGCAGCGCGCAAGGAAATCAATGGGTGGTGCTGGAAGGATTGAAGGAAGGCGAGCAGGTGGTCGTCGACGGATTCCAGAAAATGATGGTACCGGGCGCGCCGGTCAAGCCGGTGCCCTGGAAAGCCGCGGCGCAGAACGCGCCTGCCGGAGGAGCCCCGCCTGCCGCATCCGCATCCGCTGCGCCCGCCGCCCCGGCCGCCGGCGGAAACCGCTAATCACAGGAGTGCCGCATGGCCCGTTTCTTTATTGACCGCCCGATTTTCGCGTGGGTGATTGCACTGTTTATCCTGGTGCTGGGCGGGGTCGCGATGACCCAGCTGCCGATCGCCCAGTATCCGCCGGTCGCTCCACCGTCCATCGTCATTACCGCCGCCTATCCGGGCGCTTCCGCCCAGACACTGGAGGACAGCGTCATCAGCGTCATCGAGCGCGAGATGAACGGATCGCCGGGCCTGATCTACATGGAGTCGATCAGCCAGGCCAACGGCACCGGCACGATCACGCTCAGCTTCGAGACCGGCACCAATGCCGACCTCGCCCAGGTCGACGTTCAGAACCGGCTGGGCCGGGCGACGCCGCGTCTGCCGCAGGCGGTAGTCCAGCAGGGCGTCCGGGTGGACAAGGCGCGGTCGAACTTCCTGCTGTTCACCATCCTGTCGTCCGACGATCCGAAGTGGGACCCGATCGCGCTCGGCGACTATGCGTCGCGCACCGTGCTGCCGGAAATCCAGCGCCTGCCGGGCGTCGGCCAGGCGCAATTGTTCGGCACCGAGCGGGCGATGCGGGTCTGGATCGATCCGGCCCGTCTGGTGGGCTTCAACCTGTCGTCGGCCGATGTCAACAACGCCATCCGCTCGCAAAATGCGCAGGTGTCGTCGGGCACCATCGGCGATCTGCCGAACGTGCCGGGCCAATCGATTTTCGCCACCGTCGTGGTGCCGGGCCAGCTCAGCAGCGTCGAGCAGTTCGGCAACATCATCCTGCGCGCCAATCCCGACGGCTCAGCGGTGCGGCTCAAGGACGTAGCCCGCATCGAGATCGGCGGCCAGAACTACGGCACATCCGCGCGCCTGAACGGCAAGCCGTCCACCGGTATCGGCGTCCAGCTTTCGCCCACCGGCAATGCGCTGGCGACCGCGGAGGCGGTGCGCAACCGCATGACAGAACTGTCGCGTTACTTCCCGGCGGGCATGAAATGGGATATCCCGTTCGACAGTTCCCGCTTCATCGACATCTCCATCACGCAGGTGGTGAAGACCCTGGCCGAAGCGGTGCTGCTGGTGTTCCTGGTGATGTACCTCTTCCTGCAGAACTTCCGCTACACCATCATCCCGACCATCGTCGTGCCGGTAGCGCTGATGGGTACGCTCGGGGTGCTGCTTGCGCTCGGCTTCTCGGTCAACGTGCTGACCATGTTCGGCATGGTGCTGGTGATCGGTATCGTGGTCGACGATGCGATCGTGGTGGTGGAGAACGTGGAACGCATCATGAGCGAGGAGGGGCTGCCGCCGCTGCAGGCCACGCGCAAGGCAATGGGCCAGATCTCGGGCGCCATCATCGGCGTGACAGTGGTGCTGGCATCGGTGTTCGTGCCGCTGGCCTTCTTCGGCGGCGCGGTGGGCAACATCTACCGCCAGTTCTCGGCGGTGATGGTGTCGTCCATCCTGTTCTCCGCCTTCCTGGCGCTGTCGCTGACACCGGCGCTGTGCGCCCACCTTCTCAAGCCGGTGGAAGCAGGGCATCACCACGAGAAGCGCGGCTTCTTCGGCTGGTTCAATCGCGGCTTCTCCCGCACGGCCAAGGGTTATGAAAAGTGGGTGGCATGGCTGCTGGCACGCACCGGCCGGACGATGATCGTCTTCGCCGCCGTCATCGCGGTGGTCGGCCTGATGTTCGTCCGCATGCCGTCGTCCTTCCTGCCGAATGAAGACCAGGGCTATATCATCGCCAACGTCCAGTTGCCGCCGGGCGCGACCCTGGAGCGTACGTCGACCGTCATGCGCGAGGTCGAGAATTACATCCTCAACCAGCCGGAAGTAAAGAGCATGGTCGCCGTGCTCGGCTTCAGCTTCTCCGGCAGCGGCCAGAACGCGGCGCTGGCATTCGTCACCCTGAAGGATTGGGATGAGCGCACTGGCGCCGGCATGACGGCCCAGGCGCTGGCCGGGCGCGCCACCGGCGCATTGAGCAGCTTGCGGGATGCGATCATTTTCGCCATTAGCCCGCCGCCGATTCCGGAGCTTGGCCGCGGCACCGGTTTCTCTTTCCGCCTGCAGGATCGTGGCGGCAACGGCCGTGAGGCGCTGCTGGCAGCACGCAACCAGCTTCTCGGATTGGCATCGCAGAGCAAGGTGCTGGCCGGCGTCCGTCCGGAAGGCCTGGAGGATGCGCCGCAACTGCAGCTCGACATCGACCGCGAGAAAGCGAATGCGCTCGGCGTTTCGTTCGATGCCATCAACGCCGCCATCTCCACCTCGCTCGGGTCGGCTTACGTGAACGACTTCCCGAACGCCGGACGGCTGCAGCGGGTGGTGGTACAGGCGGATGCGCCGGCGCGGATGCAGCCGGATGACCTGCTAAGGATCAATGCCATCAACGTCAAGGGGCAGGCTGTGCCGCTGTCGGCGTTCGCCACGACGCGCTGGGTCGTCGGACCGATGCAGACGGTGCGGTACAACGGCTATCCCACCATGCGGATATCCGGCGATGCCGCGCCGGGACGCAGCACCGGCGATGCCCTCAACGAAATGGAGCGCCTGGCTGCGCAGCTGCCCGCCGGCTTTGCGTTCGAGTGGACCGGCCAGTCGCGCGAGGAAAAGCTGTCGGGTTCGACCGTATTTGTCCTGCTCGGCTTCGCGATGCTCGCAGTCTTCCTGGCATTGGCGGCGCTGTATGAAAGCTGGTCGATTCCGGTTTCGGTGCTACTGGTCGTGCCGCTCGGCGTGCTGGGGGCGTTGTTCGGGGCGAATCTTCGCGCTTTCCCCAATGATGTCTACTTCAAGGTCGGCCTGATCACGATCATCGGACTTGGCGCGAAGAACGCCGTGCTGATCATCGAGTTCGCCAAGGACCTGCAGGCGCAGGGCAAGGGCTTGATCGAGGCAACGCTGGAGGCCTGCCACCTGCGCTTCCGTCCGATCCTCATGACCTCGCTCGCG
Organism: Noviherbaspirillum sp.; assembly: GCF_036846085.1. NCBI lineage: Bacteria > Pseudomonadati > Pseudomonadota > Betaproteobacteria > Burkholderiales > Oxalobacteraceae > Noviherbaspirillum > Noviherbaspirillum sp. Next base: position 7,672 of record NZ_DAIUCO010000212.1, read on the forward strand.
TTCATCCTCGGCGTCCTGCCGCTGGTGATTGCGACCGGTGCCGGCTCGGCCAGCCAGCGCGCCATCGGTACCGGCGTGATGGGCGGCATGATCACCGCCACGGCACTGGGCGTGTTCTTCGTGCCGGTATTCTTCGTGGTCGTTCGCCGCATTTTCAAGGGCAGTGAGCGGCAGAGGAAGCGCTATGCGCACGAGTCGGACGACGTTGCCGGGCCGACAGCCACCACCGCACCGGCACCATGAGAAAGACGGATACATGAAGACTGCACGTTCATTTTCTGCGACGGCTGCCGCAACAACTGCGGCTACGGCCAAACGGGCGCCTGTCCTGTTGCCGCTGGTCCTGTCGCTGTTCCTCGGCGGCTGCATGTCGCTTGCCCCGCTGTACGAGCGGCCGGCGGCGCCGGTGCCGGCAGGCTTTCCGCTTGCCGCCCCTGCTACCCCTGCGGCCGATGCCGGCGGATCGGCTGCCACCGTCGAATGGCAACGCTTTTTCGGCGACCCGCGCCTGCGGCAACTCATTGCGCTGGCATTGCAGAACAACCGCGACCTGCGGGTCGCGGTGTTCAATATCGAGCAGGCCCGGGCGCAGTACCAGATCCGCCAGGCAGACCAGCTGCCGACCGTCAATGCGGGCCTCGCCGGTAACCGCCAGCCCGGTACGGGCGGCGGCACCACCACAACGTACACCGGCGGCCTGACGGTCACGGCATACGAACTCGATTTCTTCGGCCGCATCCGCAACCTGAGCGAGGCGGCTCTGGCGCAATACCTTGCCACCGAGGAAGCGCGCCGGAATGTGCAGATCAGCCTCATCGCATCGGTGGCCAACAGTTATCTCAGCCTGCTCGCGGACGACGAACTGCTGGCATTGACGAAGCAGACACTGGCCGCGCGCGAGGAATCCTTGCGCCTGACCAAGCTGAAATTCGACAACGGCGTGGTGTCGGAACTTGATTTCCGCCAGGCTGAATCGCTGGTGGAAGGCGCCCGTGCCACGCTGGCCCAGCAACAGCGACAGCGTGCGGTCAATGAAAATGCATTGCTGCTGCTGGTCGGACAACCGCTGCCGTCCACGCTGGTGGCCGGCGCGACGCTGGCCACGACCGTGATCGGTTCCGAACTGCAGGCCGGCCTGCCGTCCGACCTGCTGACGAACCGTCCCGACATTCGCCAGGCCGAACAATTGCTGATCGCGGCGAATGCCAACATCGGTGCGGCACGGGCGGCATTCTTTCCGCGCATCTCCCTGACCGGCAGCGCGGGCAGCGCGAGCAGGGAACTGTCGGGCCTGTTCCAGGGCGGCACCTTCGTCTGGACGCTGGCGCCGCAGCTCCTGCTGCCGATCTTTGACGCCGGCCGCAACCAGGCCGGTCTGGAAGTGGCGCAGGCGGCGCGCAACGTCGCCATCGCGCAATACGAAAGATCGATCCAGAATGCATTCCGCGAGGTATCGGATGCGCTCGCCGGCCGTGCGACCTACGGCGAACAATTGCGTGCGCAACGGGCGCAGGCCGATGCGGAAGCGCGACGCTTCAAGCTGTCGGACCTGCGTTACCAGAGCGGCGCGGCGAGCTATCTCGATCTGCTCGATGCGCAGCGCTCGCTGTTCGCCGCGCAGCAGGCGGCGGTGCAGACCACGCTGGCGCAGTTGCAGAACCAGGTGACGCTGTACCGGGTGCTGGGCGGCGGCTGGAGCGATGCACCTGCGCTGGCCGAAAAGCAGTAACTGGAAAGCGGTAGCAGAAGGCAAGAAGCGCCTGGACCTGCATCGAAATCCGCTTTCAGTCAGGCGCCACGTGCTGCCCGGTTGATGCGGCTGGCAGGAAAATCATCAGGGTGTCGAGGAACGCACGGCGCTCGCTTGCTCAAGCACCTTCCGCAGGGTGCCCAGATTGAAGGGCTTGGGAAGGAA
>NZ_DAIUCO010000213.1:0-9549 GCF_036846085.1 Noviherbaspirillum sp.
GCCTGCTGAACGGTCTGCGCCTGCAAGCGCAGATGCGTCCTGCAAGGAGGGGTGTAAAGGTTGATCAACTGCATGCGATTGCTCGACCTCACCACCCCCATCCCAACCTTCCCCCTATGAGGGGGAAGGAGCCCTCCGGAGATGGCTCGAAAGACGGCGACACGAACAAAACTGCACACCCATGACCTTCCAAACACCCCTCTCCCTCTGCGGCCCGCTGCGGCAACCGCGACAAATGCTGGCCGAACAGGAATACAGCGGCCACACCTCCATCCATGACGACGCCATGGCCGAGAAACTCGGCTTTCGCGCCGGGCCGATCGAAGGACCGACCCACTTCAGCCAGTTCGTTCCCCTGCTGGCGCACCTGTGGGGCAACGCCTGGTTCGAGCGCGGTTGCTTCTCCTCGCATTTCCAGAACATGGTGGTCGAGGGCGAATCGGTGCGCGCCTTCGTCGAGCTGCCCGCGCCGGGCGCCACGCAGGCGCGGGCATGGGCCGAAAAGGGCGATGGCACGCCTGTTCTCGAAGCCAGCGCCAGCCTGGGCCCGGATCACGGAACGACGTTGCTGGAGCAGCGCATGGCGCAGCTGCGTCCGCCGGAAAAGCTGGTGATCCTGTCCGACCTGCACGTGGGCATGACCGGTGCGCAGGATGAACTGGTGCGCATGGATGCCGACCAGCACATGGGCAAGCTCTATCCCTTCTCGCTTGCGCAGAAACTCCAGCGGATCACGGAGCATTCCTCCTGGTATGCCGACGGCGCATCTTCGCCATGGGGCCGGGCGATCATTCCGCTGGAAATGGTGAGCGTGCTCGCCGAGTACACCAGCCCGATGGCGAAGTTCCCGGTGAAACATCCTGTCGTCGGCCTCTTCGCCGACCAGGAAATCCGCATGGTCGAGGGGCCGCTGTTCGTCGGCGAAACCTACCTGATCCGGCGCGAGGTCGTTGCACTGTCGGAAAGCAAGCGCACCGAATCCTACTGGGTGCGCACGCGCATCTTCGACGAGGCGGGCCAGCGCCTCAAGGCGGAGATGCTGCTCAACCATGCGACGCTGAAGCATTCGTATGCGGGATATGAAGCGGCGCGGAATGGCGGCTGAGAGCAGGCACATGCCGCGCGTGTGACTTCTTTGTTCAATTTTATTTGGTGTTCACTTTGCGTGAACACCAATGACGACTGAACATTGCCTGAAAACACGATGAAGCTGCCGAGGTGATTTTTCGCTTTCGGGATACCGGGGCGATTTGACTGCGGGAAAGTTTTACGATGCCTGATCCGACATGTGCATGGCCGGTCGCGAAATCGTTGATAACGCATACATGGTCGCCTTTCCGGTAAAGCACTACCAGACCCGGATCACCTTCCCTGTCTGCAGCCCGTCCACGCTCTTCACATACGCCAGCGCGACCCGGCGGGCCGGTACTGGCTCGAAGCCGTGGAAATACGGTCCGTAGGCGTCCATCGATTCCTTCAGCACCGACGGATTGACGACGTTGATGCGCAGGCCGCGCGGCAGTTCCAGCGCCGCGGCACGCGCGAAGCCTTCCACCGCCGCGTTGACGGTCGTCGCATTGACGCCGAAACGGATCGGCTCATCACCGACGATGCCGCTGGTGAGCGTGATCGAGCCGCCCTCGTTCAGGTAATGCTGCGCGGCCAATGCCACGTTCACCTGCCCCATCAGCTTGTGCTGCAGGCCGATGCCGAACTGCGCCGGCGTCATGTCGGACAGCGGTCCGAAATGCAGGTCACCGGCGGTGACCACCACGCCATCCGCTTTCCCGACGCGCTCGAACAGATTGCGCACGCCGGCGATATCGGTGATGTCGACCTGGTGCTTGCCGCTGGTCCTGCCGACTTCGATGATGTCGTGGCGTGCGCCGAGTTCTTCCACGACTGCCCGACCGATGGTGCCGCTGGCGCCGATTACGATGATGTTCATACTGCCTCCTGAGTGAATGTTGGCTGCGTCGCCGCGACGGTGCGGCGTTGTCAGTGAGGCCATTATCGATTGCACATCCAAGAGAATAAATGCGCTAGCATGAACAACATTCATAACCAATGGTTTGCAATTCATGGACAAATTGCTGAGCATGGAAGTGTTCGTGGCGGTGGTGGACAAGGGCAGCTTCACCGCGGCGTCCGAAGCCTTCAACATCTCGCCGGTGATGGTGGGCAAGCACATCCGCAGCCTGGAGGAGCGGCTCGGCGCGCGTCTGCTGGCCCGCACCACGCGGCGCCAGCGCCTGACCGAGATCGGCCAGCGCTATGCCGAACGATGCCGCCTGATCCTGGCCGATATCCGGGCCGCCGAATCCGGTGCGGAGGCGATGCGGACCGCGCCGCGCGGGATGCTGAAGGTCAACGCACCGGTTTCCTTCGGCACCCAGTGGCTGGCCCCCGCCATGACGGATTACCTGGCCTTGCATCCGGAAGTCAGCCTCGACCTGCAACTGAATGACCGGGTGGTGGACCTGGTCGAGGAAGGTTTCGATGCCGCCATCCGCATCGGCGTGCTGGATGATTCCGGCATGGTGGCGCGGCCGCTGATGCTCTACCGGATGCTGATCTGCGCATCGCCGTCCTACCTCGAACGTGCCGGCATCCCGAAGACGCCGCGCGACCTTGCCGCCCATCAATGCCTGGATTACAGCCACTGGAACAAGCGGGTGCGCTGGATGCTGAACGATGAGGACGGCGACGCGCCAGAGCTTCCGGCCACCCGTTTCCGCTCGAACAACGGCCAGGCGCTGCGGATGGCGGCCCTGCGCGGCTATGGCGTGGTGATGCAGTCCGAAGTGCTGCTGGGCGAAGACGTCGAGGCGGGCAGGCTCGTGTCGCTGCTCGAGGCCTACGTGCCGGTGCCGCGGCCGATGCACCTGATCTATCCGCACGACCGGCAGCCGACGCCGAAGCTCACCACCTTCATCGACTTTGTACTGGAACGCTTTGGACCGGAAGGGCAATCGGCCAAACCGGCAAGGCGCCGGTACAAGTGACGGAATCGGGAACGGACGTGCGGGATCACATCCGGCCGCGCGCCTGTCCGGTGATTGACGGCCTTGGGCATTCAGGCGCTTTCCCTTATCCTGACGGAGAGACATTTCATACGGAGCTGGAGATGAAGATTGCGGTGTACGGTGCCGGCGCGGTCGGCGGATTGATGGCAGCGCGGCTGGCCGCGATCGACGGCGCTGCGCGTCCTGAAGTGAGCGTAATCGCGCGCGGCGCCACGCTGGCGGCATTGCGCTCGCACGGCATGCGGGTGCAGGAAGCGGACCGCTTGCGCACCGTGCCGCTGCGCGCGGAAGAGGAACCTGCGGCGCTCGGGATACAGGATGTGGTGATCGTCGCCGTCAAGGCAACTGCGCTGGCCAATGTGGCGGCACGCATTGCGCCGCTCGTCGGACCCGACACCCTGGTAGTGACCGCGATGAACGGGGTGCCGTGGTGGTTTTTCGACCATCCGTCGCTGCCCTTCGCAGGCACCCGGCTGCGTTCGCTCGATCCGGACGGCGTGTTGCCGAAAGCGATGCCGACACGACAAGTGATCGGCTGCGTCGTGCATCTGTCCAGCACCAGCCCGGAACCCGGCATGGTGCGCCCCGGTTTCGGCAACCGCCTCATCATCGGCGAACCCGCCGGCGGCATGTCGGCGCGGCTGGAACGGTTGGCGCTCCTATTGCGCGACGCCGGTTTCGACGTCGAGACGAGTGCCGATATCCGCACCGACATCTGGTACAAGCTGTGGGGCAACATGACGATGAACCCCTTGTCGGCCATCACCGGCGCCACCTGCGACCGGCTCCTCGACGATCCGCTGGTGCGCAGCTTCTGCCTCGCCGCGATGCGCGAGGCCGCCGACATCGGCGCGAAGATCGGCTGCCCCATCACGCAAAGCGGCGAGGACCGGATGGCGGTGACGCGCAAGCTCGGTGCCTTCAAGACATCGATGCTGCAGGATGCCGAAGCCGGCAAGGCGCTGGAGATCGATGCCCTGGTCACGGCGGTGCAGGAAATCGGGGAAATGGCCGGTGTGGCAACGCCGACCATCGATGGACTTCTTGGATTAGTGCGCGTTTATGCGCGCACACGAGGCCTGTATGGGGCATGATCCCTATTGCAGCGTGACGAAAAACATTCGTGTGCAGACTCTCCCGAACTATGGAACCAAAGCGGCTTGAGTTTCTCTATAGAACTTTGAATTGCGGAAACATAATGAACCTGCACAACCTGCTCGCTTCGGTACAGACATGGGGATGCTTTCTGATTGGCTTGATATTCAGCGCCATCGGCTGCATGTCTGAAGGCGGAACGCATGCCGGCACATTCGATCATTTTCTGCTGATCACCGGCAGCTTGCTGATGTTTGCGGGGTATTGCGCCGCATTCGCCCGCGACGCGCAGGCAGGCGTACGGGCCGAAGCAGGCAGATATGCGCGCGAACGATCGGAGCCTGCCGCGCATCTTATGAACATGGCATCCGGACAAATTCGAGACAGGTGATTCAATGGCAACAAACTGGATTTCGGCACTGAAGTTGGTCCCTTGGGCGGACGTCGTCAAGAATGCGCCCTTCGTCGCGGACAGCGCGAAGAAACTATGGAAGTCTGTCGCAAAGGAAGAAGCGGCGCCCGCACAGGCTCCGGTCGAAACCGTGCAGGCACTGTCGCCGGAGATGCAGGCATTGCAGGAAATCGACAGCCGCATCGCCTTCCTTGAAAGCAAGGTCACGACCTTGCAGCAGGAGATGGTATCGTCCGCCGAATTGATCACGGCACTCGCGGATCAGAATGCGCAGCTCATCAAGACGACTGGCGAGTTGCGCTCGAAAATGCGGCTGATAATCGGCGCGGTGAGCGTGTTTGCGGTGGGAACGGTTATTTCGCTAGTGGTTCTTTTTGTGCGGTAGCGCGACCAGGCCGTAGACACCGCCGTAGAGTTCCTTCCCTTTAAAAGGTGGAAGGATCTCTACAGCGAAACCAATTCAGCCCTTCAGTTATTCAGTTGCACTTAAACCTACCCATACATTCAGCCCCTGACAAAAAAAAGCCAGTCCATTGCTGAGACTGGCTTTCCAAGAACATCAGAATGCCGGCAGCAACCTGCACCACCGGCAATGCATCACGTCAATCAGTGACGGCGATTTCCGCCGACGCGCTCGGCGCCGTACCGGACCGCATCCTTCACCTTGTCCCAGGTGCTGCCAGGATGGTTGGACTCCCAGTCGCTGCGCAGTTGCGGTTCCACATCGGACCACTGGGCATTCTGATAGCGGCCGCTGCCGGCTGCCGTCGACCCGTAGCGATAGGCGGCGTCATAGTCTTCATAACGGCCGCCCGACGAACCATAGGCAGTCTGCCAATGGCGGCGGTAGTCGGTGTCGTCGTCGAGGGTGCTGCGGGTCGTGCCTGTGGTGCCTGTCGTTCCCGACGTGCCAAGCTGCTCCACCTCGACCTCCGTCCTGCGCACCGTATCGCTGATCTGCTCGGTCCGCTGCGACACTTCCTTGCCCACCACGACTTCCTCGACCACGCGTGCCGTCTTCGATACGACGGCTTCCTCCGACGTTTCGCGCAGCTCGATCGAACCTTCCTTGAATGCAGCCAGCTGGGCATCGGTTGCCGGCCTGTCGACAGGATGGCGCTCGACGTTGACGTGCTCTTCTCGCAGCGTCACCGACTCGTTGACCGGCCGTTCCGTCATGCGGCGGAACACCCGCACGCCGCCACGCTGCACCTGGCGCTTGCCGACTGCGAGTTCTTCCTGGATGACCGGAATGCGTGATGTTCCCTCCGTGGTGGTGGCGGCAGGCCGTGCCTGTGTGTAGGCGCTGCGTTCGGTGGTGATCTGGTCGCCGGTGTAGCGCGGCGCGCTGGCATCGTAGCCGGACCATCCCTGCTGCTTCCAATGGCTGGCGCGTTCGTCGATATCGACGGCGTTGTGACGCGCCATGATCTCGGACGCACGGTCGGCATCATCGTCGGTCGCGGAATCCACGGTCACCACATAGCTGCCGCGGCGTACCGATTCCGCATACACATCGTGATGTTCCTTGTGCTCGTCGCCGCCGAACAGCGAACGGAAGAATCCGCCGATGCCGCCGGCACTATGCGATGTGCCGGTTGTGTCCGATGCGGTGGTCGCGGTCGTGTCCGTTGCCGATTCGTTTTCCGGATTCATCTGCACATTCGAGCGCGCAAATCCCGCGGCGAGCAATGCCTGCACCGTGTTATCCGCGTCGGTGTAGTTATCGTACACGCCAACCACGGTGTGTCCGCCGCCGGTGCCCAGGGTGTCCGCATCGGCGCCCGGGCCGTAGATATGTTCGCCGTTGCTGCTGCGCCAGTGCTGGTGCAGGTACGCGGCATCTTCATCGGAACGCGGCTTCACGCCCATCAGGATGCCGCCTTCCTTGAGGCCGCTCTCGTAATGCTTCACGCGTTCCTCGGGAATGCCCCATCCCACCAGCGCACCGAGCAGGCCGCCGGTGGCGGCGCCTGCGCCCGCGCCGGCCGCCGCAGCGGCCAGAGGGCCGGCGATGACCAGACCCACGCCCGGTATGACCAGGCTAGCGCCGGTAGCGGTGATGGCGGCAATGACTGCGCCCAGCGTACCGCCGACCGCACCGCCGATACCGGCGCCTTCAGCAGCCTTGTTGCCGAGTTCGCTCGTTGAGCCGTCGGAAAAATGCCGCTTCCGAGTTTCATCGGACATGACGACATTGATGTCATCGTGGGTATAGCCGCGATCGGAAAGACCTCGATACGCACGTTCAGCGCTGTCCTTGTCACGGAAGAGACCGGTCAGCATTCCGGAGTCGTTTTTCGTAGTTGTCTTCATCATGCAATTCCTTTTTCAAGTCGATTGAAAATCGGTGGGATTTTGCCGCCGGCTATTTCTGCACCACCCTGTTCTACTTATATTTCTGTCCCGTGCATCGCCGCTGGTGTGTTAAGAAACGTTGTTTCCTGCAAGGCGCCATGTCGAATTCTTTTTACAAGATCGTCTGCAGGTGTTTTTCATGCGACTGTGAAACAGGACATGAGCGGGTGGTTCAGATGCAATTCGGCCGGTATTAAAATCGCAAGGGTTTGTATGAAGTCAAAAATGCATGATTAGTTCCTGTATGTTGCAAGTGGTATAAGAACGGTGCGACCATGTGTACCGACCGCAAGCAAACAGCCACACGTTCCTTCACGAAACCTTCCGTTTCTTTCCATTCAATTCCATTTATCTCCGACACGATGCACATATTCAACGCTGCCCAGACGGCGCATCTGCTTCCCTATACCAGGCTGGTACCGGCAATAGCGGAGGCTGCGCAAGACTATGCAAACGGCAGCATTGCTGCGCCCGAACGGCTGGTGGTGCCGATCGAAGAAGCCGGCGTACTGCTCGCGATGCCTGCCATCGCACAAGACATTGGGGTGACGAAATTGATCACGGTGCATGGGGACAACGCCCGTCACGACCTGCCCGCCATACAAGGGGAAGTGATCGTTTTCGATAGCAAGACAGGACGCCGGCATGCGATGCTCGATGGACCGACGGTGACGGCGCGACGTACCGCAGCAGTCACCTTGCTGGGCATCCAGTTACTCGCGCCTGCCGCGCCGGTCTCCGCCTTGCTGATCGGCACCGGCGTGCAGGCGGCGGCGCATGCCGATGCCCTCATCGAGTTTTTCGGCGTGACGCGCTTGTTCGTGGCAAGCCGCAGCGAACATCATGCACAGGCGTTTTGCGATGCGCTGCGGTTGCGGCATGCACAGGCCTCAGCCTTTCCGATCGGTTCGGCCGACATCGCGGCGCGATGCCAGGAAGTCGATGTCGTCATTGCACTCACGACAGCCACCGTGCCGGTGATCCCGGCGCAGTTGCCGCCGGCCACGATGGCGATCGGGGTGGGCGCATTCAAGCCGGAAATGGCCGAGTTGCCCGCCGAGCTGCTGCATGCGCGCGGCGTGGTGGTCGATCACCTCGCCGGCGCGCGGCACGAGGCGGGCGATCTGCTGCGGGCGAATATCGACTGGAGCAAGGTGCGTGACCTGGCAAGCGTGATCCGGAACGGGATCACGGACAAGTCACCGGTACCGGTCCTGAAAACCGTCGGTCACGCGGCATGGGATCTTGCGGCGGCGCGGGTGGCTACCGGTGCTTGAGGCGTCGACTCCAATCGCTCGACATCGCTGATGATGAAGCGGCTGGCCGGTATCGCCGGCATCCGCGACAGGCTGATGCGCAGATCCTGCCGGGGCACCTGATAGCGCATCGACGTGGTCAGCATCCTGACCGCCATCTTCGTCAATTCGATGGTGGTCGTTTCACCCGGGCATCGATGCGTGACGCGGACATCGCCGCCGCCTTGCGGAATGAAGTTGTAGGCGCTGCCGTTCCAGCGGCGGAAACGTTCGGGGCGAAATTGCTGCGGTTCGTCCCAGATGCGGGGATCGTGGTTGGTGCCGAACATGTCCAGCAACACCCAATCGCCTTGCGCGAAATGACGGCCGCGCCAGTCGAACGGTTCGATGACATTGCCGCCGATCAGCGGAAAGAACGGATAGAAGCGGCGCACTTCCTGCACAAAGCATTCCAGCGCGTCCGCATCGCCCGAGGCAAGCCACTCCCGCGTTTCGGGATATTCGTGCAACGCCAGCGCGGCGAAGGTGACGTAGCGCGCCACCGCTACCGTGGGCCGCAGGAGGTTGATGATTTCGACCGCCGCCACCCGGGTATCCAGCATCGCACCGTCTGCATCCCGATGCGAAACCACGGCGTCGATTGCGCAACCGTGCGGGACGGTGAAATGGCCGGCACGCACCGCTTCCACCACGCTGCGCATCCAGTCCTCGGTACGGGAACGCAGCATCATGCCTTTCCAGCTCCGCGGCCCGATGCTTCCCGCGCCGTCGATCATCATCGCGAATTCGCGCGTGCGCTGCGCCGTCCCCGCATCCGTCAGCGGTACGCCGGCCCACTCGCATACCGCGGCGCACAGGATACGTTCCGCTTCCTCCTGCAGTACGACATGGTCCCTGCGCTGCCAGTCATCGATGCGGGCAAGCCAGTGCCGCTCGGCGAGCGACACGAGGCGCTGCACACTCTCCGGCTGCAGCACCGACAGAAACATCTGCTTGCGCACCCGGTGCGCTTCGCCGTCACGCATCATCGCGCTACCCATGTCCTGCAGCAGCATCGCCGCGGTAGGCGGCATCGCCATCTTGCGGGTGAAGCGGCCGGGTTCATAAAACATTTTTGCGGCATCCTCGCCGAACGCGCAGACGGCATTGCGCAGCATCAGGCGGGTTTCAAAAGCATCGGTCCGGTAGCGCTTGCAGCGGTTGCCGACAAAGGTGTAACCCTCGCGGAGAAGAGCAAGGGAGTTGTCGAGAGTGGGATCGCGGGGGATGGCCATGATGAATGGCTAGGGTGAAGTAGTACGCGTAAAGACTGCCCGTAAAGCGCAAAGGCTTCTGAAGGATGAGTTGTCGTGATTTCACGGCACTGAATGGCTCCTTCCCCTTGCAGGGGGAAGGGTGGGAT
>NZ_DAIUCO010000214.1:0-9460 GCF_036846085.1 Noviherbaspirillum sp.
GTCTTCGGCGATGAGCTGCACGATCGTCCCAAACCCGACAAGCTCTCCATGCAAATATTTTCCAAGCTGCGGATGGGCGGTAAATCCGCGGGTGAGCGCATGGGACAACGACAAGCCGCCACTTTCAAAGCCTAATCCGCTGAGCAGCACCGACGCTTCCACTGCACGTTCCACCGCGTCATTCGGCGCATGGTGTGCGCGCACCTGTTCAACTGCTTCAATACCGAATTCAAGAATGGTTTCATAGCAGCGGACGGCCAGTAGCCGCGCCGTGGCCAAGGAGCCGGTGCCGAAAAAGTTTTTCCCGCCGGCCCGATGACATTGTTCGGCTTCAAACTTTTTGCTCAAGGCATCACCAAGCCCCGCGACAAAAAACCGAACCGGTGCACGCGCAACAATTTCGGTATCGACCAGCACCACATCCGGATTCCGGGTCATCATTTCGACGCCCGCTACGGCGTGCTGATCATCATACAAAACGATAAGCCGGCTGGTTGGCGAATCGTTGGATGCAATGGAAGGCACGATCACCAAACGCAAGCCGAGCGTCTTGGCGACGCCCTTTGCCGTGTCAATCGTCTTGCCGCCACCAAAACCAATCACCATGTCGGCACCGGCCGCGTGTGCCTGCATTGACAATTCGCGGATGGCGCTTGCCGTACATTCGCCGGCGAAGCGCAGCGATTGCGCAACGATGCCGCTGGCGCCAAGCGCGTCGTTCAGCTGACCGCCGGCGGCATTTCGGACGATGTCGTCCATCACCACTACTGGCGACTTGCTGCCGAATTCCATCAGCAAGCCACCAAGCTCGCGAATTGCGCCTGGCCCTTGCAGGTACCTGCCCGGAAAGCCGATCGTTTTCACTGTCATGTGCTGTTTCCCTCTTTCCCTGTTTGGGTTAGTTACCCCAGTAGAAATCCCGTCTGCCGCCGTCCATGCAAACAAGTTCTCCGTTAATAAATGCAGCCTGGACCGAGCAGAGGAACGTTACGAGTGAAGCGACCTCCGATGGACTGCAGGTACGACCGACCGGGTTCTGCTTGCACAGGCGATCACGCATTTCTTCTGAAAACTGGGCAATCAAATCGGTTTCAACATAACCCGGCGCTATGGCATTTGCCGTGATGCCAAAAGACCCGACTTCCTTTGCCAGGGTCTGCGTCAGCCCCACGATGCCCGCCTTGGCTGCGGCATAATGCGCAACGCCCAGTCGTCCTCCGCCGGTAAAGTTCATTGACGACATGTTGACGATCCGGCCAAATCCGCCCGCCTTCATCGCCGCAATCACCTCTCTGGACCATAAAAACGTGCTTCTCATATGAACATGGATCATCTTGTCCCAGGCTTCCACCGGCATGTCCTCGACCGGGTAAGCGGGCTTGACACCAATGCCAGCGTTGTTGACGAGAATATCGAGTCGTCCGAAGCGTTGCACAATAGCGGCCACCGTGTCGCGAACCACACCTTCATCCGTCGCGTCGCCCTGGTAAAACACCGCATCGATGTTTTCTTTCCTGAGCGACTCCACGGCACATTCTCCGGTCACGGGGTCGAGTTCGTTGATGATGATCCGGGCCCCCTCGGCACCGAGCATCCTGGCGTCACACAGCCCGATGCCGCGTCCGCCGCCGGTAATCACTGCAATCCGCCCTGCCAGTCCGAAATCCATCCTTACCCTTTCAACGCACCGGCCGCCAAGCCCTTGATGAAGTAACGGCTAAGGAACATGAACATGACAAACAGCGGTAGCGCAATCAAGGTCGCGCCTGCCATCAACTCGCCCCAGCGCGCATCGAATGTTCCGAGGACCGAAGCCAATCCGACAGGCAATGTTTTGTTGGTATCGCTGTTGACCAGCACAAATGAAAACACGTAGTCGGTCCAGGAAAGCAGGAACGAGAAGATTGCCACGGTGATGATGCCCGGCGCCGATAGCGGCAGCACCATCCGGAAAAATGCTCCTGCCCGTGAGCACCCATCCACCATGGCTGCTTCTTCCAGGTCGAACGGCATGGCCTTGAAAAACCCCCACAGCATCCACACCCCGAGCGGGATGCTTAATGTGCAATGTGCCATTACCACGGCAATCAAGTGGTCCGACAAGCCAAGCCGGGCAAAGATCGACAGCAATGGAATGGCCAGCAGCAGTGGCGGGAACATGTACGCGTAGAGCATGCTGCCAATGATGACCGTCTTGCCCGGCACTTTGTAGCGGGTGACGACATAGGCGATCACCACGGAAATCATCAGGGTAATGACGACTACCGACAGCGCCACCTGCACGCTGTTGGCGAACTGGACGGGATAGTCGGTCAGCTCCAGCAGGTTGCGATAAGCGCTGAACTTCCAGTCGATCGTTTCCGGTATCAGGGTCGGCGTTGAGAACAAGTCCCGTTCAGGGCGAACACTGGAAGCGATCATCCAGTAGATCGGAAAAAATGACCACAGACCGAGGATTGCCGCGGCGACCAGGGTCACCGCACGCAGCAGATGGGAACGTCCTTTCACTTGGCGCCATCCTTTCCGTCAAGCGGATAAAAATAGAAGTAGACAAGGATCAGCACGGACAGGACGGCAAACGACAGGGTGGCAATCGCAGCACCTCCTCCAACATCGTATTGCATGAATGCGCGACGATATGCCATGACCGGCAGATGCTCGGTGGCCGACAAGGGTCCGCCTTTTGTCAAGAGCCAGATAATGTCAAATTTATTGAACATCCAGATACTTCGCAACAGGACGATCACCATCAGCATCGGAATCAGCATGGGGATCGTCACGTGCCAGAACCGCATCCATGATCCGGCGCCATCCACCCGCGCGGATTCATAAAGCGACTTGGGTACCGTCTGCAGCGCAGCCAGGAAGGAAATTGTTACGAACGGCGTCCAGGTCCATACGCTGGCGACCACCACGATGAGCATCGCCATGACCGGGTCTTCAAACCATGCCGGCCGGCCAAACCCCAGTTTCTCCGCCCAGATGGTAAACAAGCCAAGGCTGCCGTCCAGCAGCCATTGGAAGGCGACGGCCACGACAACCGTCGGCAGCAGGTACGGCAGGACTGCCAGCCCCCGGACGACCGGACGCCCGAAAAATGGCTGGTCCAGCAGCAACGCGCACCCGATTCCCAACACAACCTGCAGGACGATGGTGATCAGGCTAAAGGTGATGCCGATGGAAAAAGCACGCCAGAATCCGGGCTCCTGCAAAACACGCAGATAGTTACCCAAACCCACCCAGGTCCGTTCCGACACAAAAGACTGTGACTGATAGAAGCTAAGTTCTATCGCATGCAGAACTGGAAAAAGAATCAGCACGAGCGTGACGCCGACGCTTGCGATGAATGCCGCAAACAAGAGCTTGTCGCTGTTTGTTCGAAAAGAGAGCATAGGCCTTGAGATGACGTGATAGGTCGCCGGTCGGATGCTGCCTGCTCCGCGGTTGCAGAGCAGGCGCGTCAGAACCTGCCGCGCACTTCAGAGTACCGTGCGGTATTTCGCAGCCATGATGTCGATGGCTTCAGCAGTCGGCATACCCTTGTACAACACGTTTTGAATCGCATCGCAAATCGCGAATGTCTCGAACATCTTTCCCGGTCTGAGATCAATGCTTGGACCTTCGGTGTCGATCGAGCGTATCGCCACATCTTTCCGGGTCAGCATGCTCTTCATAAAATCCACCAGCTCGGCATGCTTTTCGATGAGAGGATGTGCGCGCCAGCGGATATCGTCATACACATCCATGCGGGGCGGTTGCATGTGAAGTGGGGCCGAATGGAGGAAGTTGATGTAGTGATTGTCGACAAACCATTCCATGAACTTGACCGATTCATCGCGCATCGGGGTATTGAGCACCACCCAGCCGTCGTAGCCATGATTCACCGCTTGGCCTTTGCCAGCGCTATCGGGATACATGAAGAATCCGGTCTTTGCCACCAGGTCAGGTGCCTTGTCCTCCAACACTTCGATCAATCGTCCAGCGTACGGCGCATGGGCGATCTGACCGCCTGAATACTGGCCCAGAACGGTGCCGAACATTGCCTGCGTCATGCCGTTTGGCATGCTCGGGCCGATCTTTTTCATGAACTCGAGATATCCGGCGACCTTCGGCCGCATCTCGGCGTTGTCCAGAATGAGCTTGAAGTCCTTGTCAAGCATGCGCACGCCGTCCGCCCACATATAGCCGATGGACATCCATTGTGCAGCCGCATTGCCGCCAACCGGATGCCCGACACCGAATTTGCCGCCTTCTGTCAGTGCCTTGCAATTCTCCGCCATCTGGTCCCACGTGGTGGGAACCTTCAATCCTTTTTGCTGGTACAGGTCTTTACGGTAGTACATCCAGCAGAAATTGTAGTCATAGGGATACCAGTAATCTTCGCCATTGACGGGGAAGAGAATATTCGGGCCCCATTTGTGCCGGCGTACCAATTTGGTAATTGGCACAAGTTTTCCTGCCTGCGCCAGCAGCAGCACGTGTCCGGCGAACGCCAGGGTGCCGACGTCATAGGGGGTACCCGCGGCGATCGAGCTTTGAATCTTGTTGTAGGCATCGTCCGGCGGTACCGTATCGATCACAACTTTGACGCCGAACTTCTTTTCATATTCGGCCGCGGCAACACGAAGGGCACGGACCGAGTCACGTCCCGGCTCCGCGTTCAGGAAACGCAGCGTCTTTGTTTGGGCGAACACCGCCGGTGCGCCGGCGGTCATCAGCGCCACACCGGCGGCGACGGATTTCAGGACATCACGTCGGGCCACCGGCCGTTTTTCTTGTGCGATCCTGGCTTCCGCTGCAAGCACGTCATCGTTGTCATGCGTAGTCATGTCTGTCTCCTTCGTTTTGTTGTAAATAGGGACTACCTTGCCGCCACCGTTATGCCACCTTCAGATTTACGCCGGATACCGCATCGAACAAATGAATGCGGGAAATGTCCATGGTCAGTCGTGCCCGGTCTCCAATCTGCACGTTGTCACGTCGGCCGGTAAGAACACGAAACCGTGACGGCGAGCCCGGTACCGACTGGTCGCCGCCATCGAGCTCGAGCATCGTGAGCGTCTGCGCGCCCAGTTGTTCGACCAGTGATACCGACCCCATCGGGCCGTTGCCCTCGCCTTCCATGCTGGCGTGTTCGGGCCGCACGCCGAGGACAACGCCGGCGCCAGACTTCGCTGCCAGTGGCATGGCGCCGCCGAGCGGAACGGTAATGCCCGGCGCCTGGAATACGACCTGGCCGCGCACGTCCTGCAGCGTACCCTTGATGAGATTCATTTCAGGCGCGCCGATGAAGCCGGCAACAAACAGGTTGGCCGGCGAGTCATACACGTCAAGCGGCCTGCCGACCTGCTGCACCTTGCCCTGGTTCATGATGACGATCCGGTCGCCAAGAGTCATTGCTTCGACCTGGTCATGCGTGACGTAGACCATATTGGTACCGACCCTCTTGTGCAGCTGTGCAATCTCTTCACGCATGCGAATGCGCAGCTTCGCGTCCAGGTTGGACAGTGGCTCGTCGAGCAAAAAGACTTCAGGAGAACGGACCAGCGCCCGGCCGAGCGAGACGCGCTGCATTTGACCACCCGATAGCTGTCGGGGCTTTCGGGGTAGAAGGCTTTCGATGCCCAGCATCTGTGCTGCCCACTGAACCTTGGTTTCTATTTCTGCTGCGGGCACCTTTCGCATACGCAAACCGAATGCCAGGTTTTCATACACGGTCTTGTGCGGGTAAAGCGCGTAGTTCTGGAAAACCATCGCAATATTGCGCTCGCCGGGCTGCAGCTGTGTCACATCGCGGCCGGCGATATGGATCGTTCCGCTGCTGACATCCTCAAGTCCGGCGATCATCCGCAAGGTGGTCGACTTCCCGCACCCGGATGGCCCCACAAGCACAACAAATTCACCGTCTGCCATATCCAGATCAAGGTCATTCACCACCGCCTGCTCCCCGTACCGTTTGGAAACCTGCGAAAGAATGATTTTTTTCATGGTGGTCATCCGGTGATCCGCGCGAGCGCGTGGTTTACCTGCACCAATCCGGACTGGGCATCTTTGTAGATGGCGAAGAGCTCGTCGTAGAACGCGACATTGGTCGCATCGGGCAGTGCCCGCTCCACCACGCGCGCGCAGCGGGTGGCAGCCGTCATTTCATCGGGGAATACGCCGACCCCGACGCCGGCCAGCAATGCAGCGCCAAACGAGGCATCGGTCGTTTCAGGAAGCAGGATTTCGACATTGAGCGTGTCTGCCACAATCTGGCGCCATATTTTGCTTTTGGAGCCGCCGCCGATGATGCGGGCGGTCTTGATATCCATGCCCTGCGCACGAAACTGGTCCAGTACGTCCCGCAAAGAAAATGCGATACCTTCATAAATCGCCCTGGAAAAATGCGCAATGTCATGGCGAAAGGTCATGCCGACAAAGTCGGCGCGCAGCATCGGGTCCCAGTAGGGAGCGCGTTCGCCTTGCAGATATGGGTGAAACAACAACCCCTCCGCGCCGGGTGTAACGGTGCCGGCAAGGCGGTCCATTTCGGCAAAGGCTTCGCTGCCGCTTACGCCGGGCTTCATCAGGAAGCGGTCGCGGAACCATCTGTGTGCGGAGGCACAGCTATTGGTGCCGGTAATGGTGTACCAGAGACCGGGCACGGCCAGCGGATAGTTGATGAGTGTCGGATGTACCCTCGGCTGACTGGTCACGACACTGACCGTGCCTGCCGTTGCCAGCTTGATAGTCCCATCCCCCGGCGCAACGGACCCCGCGCCGAATGTCTCGATCGACGTATCGGACGTGCCGCAGACAACCGGCGTTCCTTCAGCCAAGCCACTTTGCCTTGCCGCGTCCGCGGTGACCCTGCCAACCACCGTGGTCGGGTTGACCAGTGGCGGCAGCGTATTGATATCCCACTGCGCAAGGTCACACAGTTCCGTAGACCATTTGTCCTGGGCCGCATCGAACAGCAGCGTGCCGACTGCTTCGGTTCGGTCCGTCTCCCACGTGCCGGTCAGCCGCGAACGGAGCCAATCCTTGGCGACATAGACACGTGCCGTGCGCCGGACAGCCTCGGGTTCATTGCGCACCAGCCACAGGAATTGCGGAAGCGTCCATGTGGGCGCCGGACGATTCAAGCCGATCTTGAGAATCCGTTCACCATGCCGTTCCTGCAAGTCGCGCGACTCTTCGCCACTGCGCTGATCGTTCCAGAGGATCGCCGGCCTGACCAGGTTGCCCTGTGCATCTTCGAGCACTGGCGTGTGGGCTCCGGCGCTAAACGAGATGCCGGCAATGTCCGCTGCCGCAATGCCGGCCTGTTGAAGTGCCAGTGGCACCGTCTTGCACACGGCAGCCCACCAGTCCTGCGGATCCTGTTCGCTCCAGCGAGGCTTGGGCGAGTGCGTCGCGATATCGACGGCTGCGCTTGCGCATACCTTGCCGGTCGAGTCGATAATCATCGTCTTCAGGCTGCCGGCGCCAATGTCGATGCCCATAAGCCATGCATGGCTTTGCTGGATGATGTCATTCATTGCTCATGCCCTCGGCAAGGGCTGCATCGAGAAAGGCGGGCATATTCATGCCATAGGTACAGTGGCCTACACTGGCTTCCGCGGCTGCCCGTCGCCCTAATGATTTGCGGGTATCGTCATCCAGCGGCAGACGCTTGTCCAGCACCGCAAGTGTAATGAGCGACAGGGCCGAAGGTGTCTGTGATTCGATCTGCACTGCAGCGTTGGCCGCATAACTCGGGCGGCATGTATTGGGGCAATAGGCACAGGTCGTCAACGCGTCACGATAGTCATTCATGCTGTTTCCTTAGGTATTCCACACGGTGCCGACAGGCTGCCTCAGTGCAAGCTTGCCCGGATTGATCAGGTTGTCCGGATCAAGGCCATCCTTTAGCAGTTGCAGCATGTTGAGGCCTTCGTTGAGCTCGGTTTGCACCCAGGCGTTTCGAAAAAGACCTGCGCCATGGTGATGTGCAACCGAGCCACCCATCTCGAGGCAGATGCGCTCGATCGTCTCCCATGCGCTGTAGTGCAGTGGCAGCGCCTGCTCGATCGGCATCGGTGGCAGCCTCACTGTCATGTACTGACATGCACCTTCCGCATAGATATGAGACCAGTGTGCTCCGAAATGCATTTCCGGATGTATGGCTTTTGCTGCATCGCGCATTGCCACATACATGTCTGGCAAATGCGTCCAGGTACCGGTCACCTCGATGGTGTCCATGTAGTAGCCTTCGCTTTGCCATTTTGTCGAGTATGAGTGAAACCGGGTCTTTTCCCAATGTTCATAGGGCGCCATGCCCGCGGTCACCGCGCCGTGCTGGTGGCAGATTGCATAGGATATGTCGCGCTCCGCGTTTGCCAGTTTCTCCTTGCCGGAAAATTTCATAATGCAGAGAATAGGACGATCGTCGAATTCCGCCATGCCTTCCGTTCGTTGCGCACTTTCGATGGTGTCGTACAAGCGAATCACTTCAGGGCGCAACTCGCTTTGCATGATCTCGCGCAGTGCGGTGAAACCAGCTTCGATCGACGGAAAGGCCAGCACGAGGGCGCTGGCGTGTTCAGGTTGACGCCATATACGCAGAGTCACTTCCGTGATAAATCCGAACACGCCTTCAGACCCGACCATCAGATCCTTGATGCTTGGACCCACTGCCCTGCGGGCAACAGGGCGAACATCCAGCTTCTGGCCATTGGGCAGCACTGCCTTCAGGCCAAGTACCATGTCTTCTATTTTTCCGTACCGTGAAGACGCCTGGCCGGCACCGCGGCAAGCAACCCAGCCGCCTACGGTCGACATGGCGATGGATTGTGGCAGGTGACCCGCGGTAAATCCTTGCGCGTTGAGCGCCTGCTCGAACTGCATTCCATTCATTCCCGCCTGCACCGTCACGGTCCCGTCGATGGCGTTAATGTCGAGGATCCGGTTCATGCGTTTCAGATCGACCATTACTTCGTTCACTAACGGGATTGTCCCGCCGAGGACACCGGATCCGGCACCAAAAGGGATCAGGCAAATTTTATGGCTGCGCGCATAGTTGACGATTGCCTGGATCTCATCAGCATCTCCAGGCGACAGCACCAAGGAGGCGAGCGTCCCGGGCAGACCATGGTCTCGCAGCTTAAAAAGCCCGTAAGGAAGTCGATCGCGGCTATAGCAAAAACGGTCCGCGGTGCCGGTTAGGACATGATCTTGACCGACGATTTTTGCAAAGTCAGATATTTCTTGTTGGCTAATACCGATGGCATCGCCTGCGAGCCGAGCCGGAGTTATTGAAGTCATCACATCCTTTCGCTACTCACCATGAATGAACAAACGTTTGTTCAACTTCGCGGATTATGAATCATTTTTGAGCAAACGTTTGTTCATATTATGGGAATATTTATCCGGCATGTCAAGGGGTAATCCCCCCGGCCAAAAGAGGCGATCAGAAGTAGAATTTTCTCGTTGAGGG
>NZ_DAIUCO010000215.1:0-9449 GCF_036846085.1 Noviherbaspirillum sp.
ATGCGGAACAGCGCCCAAGGCCCGTCGAAGGTTTGCGTCTCCCCATCACCGCGCGCGGAAAATGTCTGCAATGTGATGCGGTTGGTCGAGCGGGGGCCAGGCCACTGGACGGATATCGATGGCGCATTGTCATGCGCATAGCTGATCAATTGACCGTCGACATCAAGGATCAATTGCGCAATGGCAGGGTCCATGCTGACCGGGCGGATATCCATGCGCAACACCAGCCCGTTGCTGCCGGGCGGAAAAAACACGCGCTGGATTTCCTGCGCCCTTTCGAACTGCAGCAGAGCGTCGCTTGTCCCGCTATTGGACGCATCGCCCAGGTTGCGAAAACGCCATGGGCGCGACGAGGTATCGACCAGCGGCGCGAGGTTTTTCTGGAAGAAGTCGTCCATCACGCCGTCTCGCGCAAGGATGCGCGCGAAGTCTTCCGGGATGACATCCTTCCTGCTGCCCGGCACGAATGGATAGCGGCCGGCGAGCGCCTTGTTGCACGGTTCGGCAACCATGGCGGCGAGGCGTGCGTTGATATTGCCGCGGCTGCCGACGACGGCCTGGCGCAGGCTTTCATTGGCGAGGCCGTTCAACATGCTGCGCACCGGTTCCGGCATGCGTGCCGCTTCGGCCTTTACCCGATTCGGCACGTCGCTTTGCGGCAAGGTGTTGCCGGCCTTGATCGCCGTTTCCGTGGCGCTGAGCAGCGTGTAAAGCTCGTTGATCAGTTTGAGGGAGCCGTCGGCCGGCGAAGGCTGGTTGGGGCCGGCGCTTCGCACGAAGCGGCGCAGGTCTTCAAACCGGTCGTCGACGATCGCTTCGATGCCGCGCTGCTCGGTGCCCGGTTGCCGGTCGGAAGGAGACTGCGTCGTATCGTTCGTCCCCTGCAGCAGCGCGCCGAGCTTTTCCTTGCCCTGTGCAAGCAGTTCGCTTCCTTTTCCGGTCAAGAATCTGTCGCTTCCCGGCGGCTCGCCCAGGGTGACTTCCTTTGCCATGGCACGCAGGAGCCGCGGCAGCGGCGAATCAGGGCCGGACAATATCCTTGCCTGTTCGATGCTTTGGCCGAGGGTCGCCGTTTTCGCCAAGCCGATGTCGGCAATATAGCGCTCCCATACCGCGACATAATCGAGCAGGTACAGCCGCCGTACTTCATCGGCCAGCACATCGTGGGCCGGCCCCTGTGCCGGTCGGTGCGCGTTGCCGGCATCGGTCACGCCGAGCACCCATGCTTCCTCGTCGGCCAGCTGCGTCACCGCTTGCGCAACACGGGGATTGAACCCCTTGTAATAACCGTTATAAGTAAACAGGCCCGGCACGCCGCTGGTGATCGGCTGGCCGGAGCGGCGGATGAACACAACCTGGCTGTGTGCTCCGCCGGCGTCGATCGCCCGGAAATCCCGCAACTGGGTGTTCATTCCCTGGCGCTTGATGCGGCTATAGACGCGATGCACGAGCGGGGCCTGCAACTGGGCGCGCCGCACACCCGCAACCAAAGCCGGATCGGGCGCCACGGCAGGCCCGAGCGAATCGCGCTGCAACAGCGCTTCCATATGCTGCAATATGCGTTGCCGGATCTCCGGCGGCAGGCGCCGGGACTGGTCGTTTTCCAGGTCGAAGGCAACCCATGCCTTCAATGAATCCGCATCCAGTTTTCCTTGTCGGTGCAGCATCAGATATGCCTTCAGGGTCTCATACTGAAGTTCCGGATTGCGTGCCTGCTGACGCAGGCCGGATTCAATGCGGCGGGAAGCGAAGGGGGCAAGATACTCGGTAAGAAACCGGCCGTAGATCTGGTCGGCGCCGGCCATGATTTTCTTCCCCTGAAAAAGTCCGGCGCGCACATGCAGCGGCGGGTTTTCCGGATCAACGACCGCGGTATGGGCAAGGTCGCGCGCGGCGTCCAGCACGGCGACCAGGTTGGTGATGTTATCGGCGGAAGGCGGATTGGTGACGAGCGCCTTTTGAAAGGCCCCGGACTTGGCTTCCACTTCATTGATGTAGGCACTATTCCCGAAGAAACTGGCGGTCCATATGGCGATTGCCGTGAGTACCGCAAGCCCGCCGGCCGTCATGCCGCTCCACTTGAGGCGATGCAGCCGCTTTTCCGCCGCGTGGCTTGTGCCGGCGAGTCCGGCCTCCGCGAACACGACGTCATCGAGCAGGCGGGTAATGAAGAACGACTTGCCGGTAGGGCGCTGCGGCGGCAGCAGCTTGCGCTCGATGCCGAAGGAGCGGGACAGCGATCCCAGTACGCGGTCGATCGGTGTGCCTTCCTGCGTGCCGCTCGTGAAGTACACACCGCGCAGGCCGCTTGGACCGGTGAGTCTGGATGATGAAAACGCCTGGCCGGCGAATGCCGATACGGCTTCCTTCAGCTGCACCCATTGATAAGGGAAGCCGTAGACCAGCGCGCGTGCGTTGCCGTCGCGGCTTGCCTGCAACCTGTTCAGCAATTGCGCGAACAGTCGGTCTTCGAGTGTGTCGAGCTGGAGGCGAAGATGTTGCTGCGAATTTGTATTCCCGTCGCGATCGCCGATATCGAAAGTGCAGCCCCAGACCTGTTCACGCTGCTCGCGGTCGAGGTCTTCGAAAAACTGCGTGAATCCCGGCAGCAGGTCTGTCTTGGTGACCAGCAGGTAAACGGGAAACGGATGGCCGACGTGCTGCTGCAGTTCCGTCACCCGCGCGCGTAGTGCGGTGGCCTGGCGCTGCATTTCCGCCTCGGTCGCGCTGCCGCCGAGCAGGTCGGAGGCGCTGATGGTTGCCAGGACACCGTTGATGGGTTGGCGGGGGCGGAAACGCTTGATGAGCTCGATGAAATCCTTCCATTCGGCCGCATCGGAACGGGCATCGCTGTCCTGCGTCGTGTAGCGCCCTGCGGTATCGATGAGCACCGCGCGGTCGGTGAACCACCATTCGCAGTTGCGGGTGCCGCCCACGCCATGCAATGGCTCGTTTCCGAGCGCGTCGGCGAGCGGAAACTGGAGGCCGGAATGCTTGAGCGCGGTTGTCTTGCCGCTGCCGGGTGCGCCGATGAACAGGTACCACGGCAGCTGGTAAGCATAGCGACGGCCTGCAAACCGTCCCAGCCACGATGGTTCCTCGTCGGCCGTACCGAGTTTCATGGTTTTCAGGAGCGCGGCCGCTTTCTCGAAGCGTTCCCGGATTTCGGGCGACCCCGCGGACACGGACTTGCCTTTGTTGTCGGCATGGCTGACCAGCAGGTCGAGCATCTTTCGGTTGCCGAGCCGTGCCTTTATCTGGCGCACGACGTGCCGTATTACCCAGAATGCGATCAACAGGGTGATCAACGCCACCCGCGCCCATTCCGGGTCAAGCGGATGATAATCCGCAAAGGCAAGAAGCGGACCGGCGAACCAGATGACAAGCGCAAGGACAACCGCGGCCAGAACACGCTGCAGCCACGTCGATCTCAGGAAGCCGAACATCCGTTTCATGGCGCCCTCCGCTCGTTGGCGACGAGGGTGATCGTTACCCGCCGGTTCCTGGCTCGTCCTACCGAAGTGTCGTTGGACGCGATCGGGTCGAACTCGGCCTTGCCTTCGGTCCTGATGCGTTGCGGTCCGATCACCGCCGCCAGAATTTTGCCAACGCCGTCTGCGCGTTCCTGCGACAGATGGAAATTGGACGGGAAACGCACCGACTTGATTGGACGGCTGTCGGTGTGCCCCTCCACCAGGACCATTCCCGGGTTCTCCCGCAATGCCCTGGAAATACGGCCCAGCAGGGGGCGTACTGCATCGGTGACCTGGGCACTGCCGGGTTCGAAAATACCGTCGCCTTGAATGGTGACGACGCTTTTGTCGGCACTCTCCTGGACGGACACGAGGCCGGCAGAAATTTCCGCCTCGAGGAACTGCCGCAGGCGTGGCTGCGCAGGCGGCAGGATGGCCGGTTTCGTATTGGCTGCCGTCATCGCAACGGCCGGCGGCTTCAGCCCCTGCATCATCGCGAACACCGGATCCGACCGTGCGTTCAACAGGATCCGGTAGGCGATAAACGTGGCCATGGCCGCCGCGAGGCAAAACGCCAGAAACACCCACAGCGGCGTCATCGCGAACCAGCGCCGTGTCTCGACCAGCGCCGGCCGCCATGCCGCCGATAAGGTGCGGTCGGCCTCTCCGCGTTGCTGCTGCAGCATCTGATACAGCCGTTCGCGGATGCTCTCCAGATGTGACCGGCCGTTCTCGGCGACCCGGTAGCGTCCTTCGAAGCCGAGCGACAGGCAAACATAGATCAGCTCAAGCAGGTCGACATTTGTCTTCGGATCCTTCGCCAGCCGGGCGAGCAGCTGGAATACCTTCTCGCCGCCCCAGGTTTCGCTGTGCATGCGGACCAGCAGGGTGTCCCGTGCCCATATGCCCCCGCTGCCCCACGGCGTGCTGGCCGCGCATTCGTCGAGAAATGTGCACAGTACGTATTTCGCTGCGACCACCGTTGCACGCGGTATCGCGGCGCTATTCACCTGCTGCTCAAACTTGTGGATGCCGTTCGTCAGCTCGTCTTTCAGCCGATATGGGTCCGGGTGGGACGGACTGTGTCGGATTTGCGGCGCAATCGCGAGCAAGGGGCTGGCCGCGGCGAGGATGGGATTGCGCGATACCGAAGGCAATGCATAGGGTATCGCCTCGACAGCAGGCGGCACCGTGCGTCTGGTACCTTCGGCGGAGGCAGGCGGATGGCGACGCTTGCCTCCCGGCATGGGGCGGACCACGGAACGGTCCGCATCCGTCGGCCTGGATCGGGCGGACGTCATGACTGTCCCTTGATCGCCCAGAGTTCGAGTTCAAGGTCGGGAAAATCGCCAGAGATATGCATGGCCAGTCCGCCGGACGTTGCCATCTTTCGCCACAGTTCATGTCCCTTATCGATTTCGAAATAGTTGAATCCCGCATGGTAGGGAATCTGGCGAGGAACGACAGGCAGGGGCCGCAGCGGGATGCCTTGAAGTTGCAGGTTGACCAGGTCGCGGATCTTTTCAATCGTGCCGATCTTGGTTTGCGTCGGAAACCGCGCCCGTATGGTATCGCTTGGCAAGCTCGCATTGACCGCAAGCACAAAACTCGATGACGACAATAATTGCTTGTCGTTGATGACGGCAACACGTACGCCGTATTTTCGGTCGTGCAACTCGATCTGGAGTGCGGTCTGTTCCAGGACCATGCTCAGCGCCAGGCGTAACTGGAGAATCAGCGGCTCGAAGCAAAGCGCCAGATCGTCATGGTTGTATGGCGGCAAGCTGCGGGTCAGCCGGCGCTCGTTGCCGAAGCTCGACAACTCTCCGGCCATTTCGAGGCATAGGCAATACAATCGTTCGGGATGGAGTTCCGGTACGCCGGCAAGATGTGCAAGCAACGAGCCGTACCTGTTGACGATCATGAGAAGAAGGAAGTCGGCGACCTCGCCCATTCCGCCCCGGCCCGGTTGGGACAGGCGTTGCGACAACACCTCGCTGCGCTGCTGCACCAATCCGCGCAGCTCGTTGAGCCAGCTGCGCAACGGCATGCCGGCATCCACTGCCAGCACCGGCGGAATATAGCCTGGGTCGAGCACGATTTGGCCATCCGCCCGGCGTTCGATGACGCGGGCGACACCAAGCTTCGCGAATCCGCCTTCCTGCAACATCCCTGACAATAGACGCAGGTTCAGTCTTCCCAGCTGCACCGGAACGCGTTCGGTGAACCCCTCGTTAACATCACGCAATTCCACGACATGCGCGGTAAAGCGGTGCATGCTCGGTCGTGCCGGCGGCTCCAGAACGACGGAAGGCTCGCTCTCGCTTTCGAGAGGAAGGGCAAGATATAACACGGCATTCCTGATGTCGGTGCCAAGCTCCAACGGAGCAGGTTCAGCATCTTGGTCGGGAATATCAAAAACTGTCCCGTCCGGCAGCACACCGGACGCCGAAGTAACGCGAACCTGGCCATGTGCCAATGCCGCCCGATCCAGCGTGAGCTCGGAAAACCCCCAGCCGTAGCTGTGCAAATGCTGCGTCTTGTGATGCAGCAGGCCTTCGAGATAGCGTTCCTGTTGCTGAAAATGCTGGGTCTGAAGAAATGTCCCTTCCGACCAGACAACCTTGTTTTTCAACATGAGCAGTGACTCCCGGTAAGCACGCGGTGGCGGCATTTCTCCGCTGCGGCGTCAGGATGGCCAGACACGCGTTGCCACCGTCTTCGGGGTGTTGCATTCGCCAGGGAGCGAACTCCAATGGGCCCGGCAGATCAAAGCACGATGCGCAAAGCCAGGTCCGGGCACAGAACGAAGGATGATACGGTGGGGTCATAGCGTCCGATTGCCTTTCGCTTCTCACCCGTGAATCGCCTGTCATTGCCCCATCTTTTCACCATGGGTTCCTACGATACGCCAACATCAAGGCTTGTTCGATAATACTCAAGTAGTAAAGACAGTCATGCGCAAGCCCTGTAGGCTTGTGACGGACTTGTTCTACCAACCCGAAAAGGCCGGACTCTATGAACGTGCTGATAATCGACGACCACACGCTTATCCGGGAAGGCATTGCGATGATGGTCAAGTCGATGCGGCCGGAAGCGGGTGTATGGCTTGCCCGGAGCGCCGCTGCGGGTGTGGAAATCGCCGACAGGGAACATATTGACTTTACGTTTCTCGATCTCCAGCTTCCGGATGAATCGGGCTTCGTTACCCTCGAGCGCATGAAGCGGCAGCATGAACAAATGTCGGTCGTGGTAGTGTCCGCCAACGAGAATCGTTCTACCGTCATTCGCGCCCTCGAAATGGGCGCGACGGCATTTGTCCCGAAATCGTCCAACTCGGCACGGATCAAGTGCGTGGTGCAGGATCTGCTTGATGGCAAGGTGAGTGTGCCCGACAGCGCACTTGCCCCGGACAACGCAAGAGGCGATTCAGCACATGACGGCACAGCCGAGGACGAGTGGAATTTCACCGATCGTCAACGAGAGGTGCTTGCCTTGCTTGTCTTGGGCATGTCGAACAAGATGATTGCACGCAAGCTGGATATCGTCGAATCCACCGTCAAGATCCATGTCAGCGCCATCCTGCGCGCGATGAAGGTGGCGACCAGAACCCAGGCGGTATTGGAAGTGGCGCGCCGGGGTATTGTGCTGCCGCTGTTCTGAGAATGCACGGCTGAACTTAAGCGGCTTTTCCGAGATTCTCGGTGGCTTCCTGGAAAGCGTCGGCGATCGCGGCATAGAGTTTGGCCGCGTTCACCGGCTTGCTGATGAATCCGTAACCCATCTCGGTCACTTCCTTTTCAAGGCAAGGGGAGCACTCGCCGGAAATAACGATGACGGGCACCGAGTACGGCAGCAGGGGAAGGACCGCGGCTGTGACATCGAAACAGGTGTGATGATTGGCCAGGCGATGGTCGGTGATGACCACATCCGGAAACCGCGGACTGTCCAGGATGAATCGCGCTGCCTCTTCGGAAGATCTGGCCGCGATACAGTGGCATCCCCATGACCGCAGGAGCGCTTCCATTGCCGCGAGGATGTCCACTTCATCGTCAACCACGAGAACTAATGCACCCTTGAGATCCGACACCCCGCTGTCGGAATACGCATCATGGAGATGATCAACCACGCTTGCGCTGCCCGGTACCCGTACTTCGAAACACGAGCCGCGTCCCACCGCCGAACGTACTTTGACCGAGTGATCAAGAATGTGTGCAAGGCGCCTCACAATCGCCAGTCCCAGGCCTGATCCTTTACGGCGGTCACGGGAGGGGTTGTTCAGTTGGACGAACTCCTCGAATATCGATTCGAAGTGGTACTCGGCAATGCCGCACCCCGTATCGATCACCCTGATTTGCAACCCGCTCTCCCGCTGCCTGATACAGAGCATGATGCCGCCACGCTCGGTATAGCGAAACGCATTCGAGAGCAGGTTGCTCACCAGTTCGGTCAACAGAACCGGGTCACTTCGAATCTGCAAGCCCGGTTTGCAGCAAATGCGGAAGTCGAGCGACTTGCTGGCAGCCACGGCGGAAAAGCGGGACTCCAGCGTTTCGAGCATCGAGAGAGCATCGAATGTTTTCACGGCCGGGGTGATCACCCCGGTATCAAGGCGGCCGATGTCCAGCAATCGGTTGAATAACTCGTCGAGTCCCGCGAGCGACCGGTCCAGTCGATCCAGCAAGTAGTAGGCTTGTCCGTCCAGGACTTCCGCTTTGAGTGCCGCAACGAACAGGGTGACCGCGTGCATGGGTTGTCTCAGGTCATGGCTGGCAGCGGCAAGAAACCGTGTCTTCTCAATACAAGCCTGTTCGGCAATGAGTAACGCTTTTTCCGCCTTGTCCAATGCGACCACATGCTTTTGCAGTGACTCCTCGAGTTCGTGATAGGGATGCAGGATCGAAATCTTGTCCCTCAACAGGTCTTTTCCGTTGCGCATATCCTGGCGCAGCGCTGACACGTAAATATATAAAAGGAGCGACATGCCTCCGAGGAAAGGGATGAAGAACCTGTTGTCCGAAATAAAAAGCAGGACTGAAAAAGGGAGCAGCATCACGCAAACGCTCGACACGACCGACAACGTGTGCTTGAACATTGCATAGGCGATTGCCGTGGAAAGGCTGAGCAATATGCAGGCGACAACGATCTGGCTGTAGAAATCCGAAGGGACGATGAAAGCGCACAAGCCCCAGGGAACGGCCCAGAGAAGAGTTGTCAATGTATATGAGTGGGGACTCCGGCGCGTGGCATCGGCGAAACGTCGAACTGATTTTCGAAAATACCAGAACGCGATTGTCCAGGAGGCGAGAAGGCAGGATGCCCACAACAGCGCGATGCCAGCCATTTCGGTATCGGAAAGCTCGTATACAAACCCAACTGCTGCGAGCAGGTTCATTGCTATCAGCATTCCGATACGGTATTGCTCATCAACTGGTTGCGCAGCTTGATATGCAGGACCTGATGATGAAGCCGGCTGTGCAGTTCTGGCATTCCACATTGTCTTCTCACCTTGCGCCATGGAAGCACCTGCGCATCTGATCAATATATTACTGATTCTTGGTTTGAAGTCGACGGACACGGCGAACGCAAAGTTTGCGCAATCTTAAATGGCCCCTATATTTCTTTTGTCTAATTAAATTGCGTCATCGCCTGCAGGTACTCGCATCATGGCGATCGGTTCGTGCCATATGTCGTTGCAGGCAAGTGACCATATCCACGTCACAATGACTGGTATGGAAGAATGCATGCGCTAGGTGATGACGCTGCCAGTCATCCTGGCACCGGAAAGACAGGCCTTGCAAATGTGAATTCGAATTCGCGGCGGTGCTTCTCACGCAGGCGGCCATTTATCCGAACGCAGCATTGCCATGCCCGGTCCGATTCAAGGACCGAGTACGGCTCTTTGACAGTCATCTGATCGTCAAAGAGCCGCCACAATCGGCCACAATCCGCGTTGCGCCTAAAAGTACTTCTTCA
>NZ_DAIUCO010000216.1:0-9392 GCF_036846085.1 Noviherbaspirillum sp.
GTCGTATGACGACATCCTTACCGCGACCGAACTCTCCGCAACCGGCGTCGGCAGCGATCCTGTCACCGGCATGACCGGCGACGGCACACCCGGCACGGCAACCTCCGCCGCCGGAACGGCACCCAGCGCGACGGGCGCCGGCAACACCAGCGTCACCGGCAGTTCCACAGGCGCGACGAAGGGTGCAAGCGGCACCGGCACATCGTCTACAAGTGGATCCAAAACCGGAGGAAACACGTATGGAAACCGATAAGAACGGCAAGTCGCTGCCGGCGCTTTTTTCGGACCTGACGCATGAGATGGTCGACCTGGTTCGCCAGGAGATTGCGCTGGCGCGCGCGGAGATGTCGCAAAAAGTCTCGTCCGCGACAACGGCGATCACCGCCGTCGCCATCGGCGCAGCGGTTGCCCTGGCAGGCTTGTTCATCATCCTGCAAGCCGTGGTGAAGGGGGTTGAGATGCTGCTTCCGCCGGAAGTGGCGCCATGGCTTGCGCCGTTGCTCGTCGGCCTGATCTTCGCAGTCATCGGGTACCTGATGCTCAGGGGCGGCACCGCCAAGCTGAAGCCGGACAACCTGATGCCGCACCGGACCATGGACTCGCTCCGCAGGGATAAGGGCTTAGTCAAGGAGAAAGCGCAATGAGAGAAAACAACGAAGATACTCGCCGCCCGGAGGAAATCGAGAACGACATCGAGCGCACGCGCGCGGAGGTCAGCTCCACCATCGATGCAATCCAGAACAAATTGGCTCCGACGCAGGTCATGGACCGCGCAGTGCACTATGCGCGCACCAACCTGCCGGACAACTTCGGCACCTTCCTGGGGGACACCGTCCGCAAGAACCCAATCCCGATCATCCTGTTCGGGCTCAGCATCGCATCGATCATGGTGCAGGGGCGGAAATCGGACGGCGTGGCACGCGTGCGCCGGCAGGCCCGGGACCGCCAGGACCTGGAGTTCGATCCGACCGTCTACGACGTGGACTACGTATCCAGCACGGCCGCCGTCGGTTCTCCGGAAGGCAGGACGAGCGGGACGATGGACAAGGTGGGGGAAAAAGGCCGGGGCCTGATGAACAAGGTCAGCGAGCTCGGGCATCGCGTCAGCGACAGCACATCGTCGATGGCGAGTCGCGCGCGCAGCAAGCTGTCCGGGTCGACTGGCAGCGGCACCGGTGTCAGCAGCGGCCAGCTCACCCAGAAATCCCGGCAGCAGTACTACCGCGCCAAGGATGGTTTCGACCGCATGATCGACGAACAGCCGCTCATGCTCGGCATCCTGGGTGTGGCGATCGGCACACTGCTCGGCGCATCCCTGCCGAACACGCGCCGTGAAGATCAGCTGATGGGCACCAAGCGGGACCAGCTGCTGGACACCGTCAAGGAAACCGTGCGCACGAAGGCCGACAGCCTGAAGGATTCGGCCCAGCGTGTCGCGCAGGCGGCGCAGCGTGAGGTCAAGAGTGTCGCCAGCGAGGCATCGCGCAACCGCACCACCGGAAGCACGACGCCAACAACGGGCACCAGGACCACTACGGTCGTCTCCGACACGACGATCATCAGCACGACGCCGGGGCAGCAGAACCTGCATTGAGCTGTAGCGCCGGCAAGGCAGCAACGGAAGTAAAAGGCCGCTCATTCGAGCGGCCTTTTTTATTTGCAACAGCTTATCGCGTGATCGGCTTGTAGCGGATCCGCTTCGGCTTCGCGCCTTCCTCGCCGAGGCGCTTCTTCTTGTCCGCCTCGTATTCCTGGTAATTGCCGTCGAAGAACACCACCTGCGAATCGCCCTCGAAGGCGAGGATGTGGGTGGCGATCCGGTCGAGGAACCAGCGGTCGTGGGAGATCACCAGCACGCTGCCGGCGAATTCCAGCAACGCATCTTCCAGCGCGCGCAATGTTTCCACGTCGAGGTCGTTGGACGGTTCGTCGAGCAGCAGGACGTTGCCGCCCATCAGCAGGGTCTTGGCCAGGTGCAGGCGTCCGCGCTCGCCGCCGGACAGGTTGCCGACGATCTTCTGCTGGTCGCTGCCCTTGAAGTTGAAGCGGCCGAGATAGGCCCGCGACGGCATTTCGAAACGGCCTACCGTCAGCACGTCGGCACCGTTCGACACATCCTCGAAGACCGTCTTGTTGCTGGAGAGCGTATCGCGCGACTGGTCCACCATCGATACCATGGCGGTCTTGCCGATGATGACTTCGCCGCTGTCCGGCTTTTCCTTGCCGGTGATCATCTTGAACAGCGTTGATTTGCCGGCGCCGTTCGGGCCGATGATGCCGACGATCGCACCGGGTGGCACGGTGAAGCTCAGGTTGTCGATCAGCAGGCGGTCGCCGAAGGCCTTCGACACGTTCTTGAATTCAATGACGTCATTGCCGAGGCGCTCGGCGACCGGGATGAAGATCTCCTGCGTCTCGTTGCGCTTCTGGTATTCGTGTTCGCTCAATTCATTGAAGCGGGCCAGGCGCGCCTTGCTCTTTGCCTGGCGGCCCTTCGGATTCTGGCGTACCCACTCCAGTTCCTTCGCGATGGTTTTCTGGCGTGAAGATTCGCTGGCTTCTTCCTGCTTCAGGCGGTTGCTCTTCTGCTCCAGCCAGGAACTGTAGTTGCCCTTCCAGGGAATGCCGTGACCGCGGTCGAGTTCGAGAATCCACTCGGCGGCATTGTCGAGAAAGTAGCGGTCGTGCGTGATGCCGACCACGGTGCCGGGGAAGCGCTGCAGGAACTGCTCCAGCCAGTCGACCGATTCGGCGTCGAGGTGGTTGGTCGGTTCGTCGAGCAGCAGCATGTCGGGTTTCGACAGCAGCAGGCGGCACAGCGCGACGCGGCGTTTCTCGCCGCCGGACAGCACGCCGATCTTGGCGTCCCATGGCGGCAGGCGCAATGCATCGGCGGCCATTTCCAGTTGCTGTTCGGGATTGTCGCCGGCGGCGGTGGAGATGATCGCTTCCAGCCGGGCCTGCTCGGCGGCCAGCGCGTCGAAGTCGGCATCGGGTTCCGCGTAGGCGGCATAGACCGCGTCGAGCTTGGCTTTCGCTTCGAAGACTTCGCCGAGGCCGCCTTCCACCGCCTGGCGCACGGTCTGCTCCGGGTCGAGTTCCGGTTCCTGCGGCAGGTAGCCGATGTTCAGGTTCGGCATCGGCACCGCTTCGCCCTGGATGTCCTTGTCGATGCCGGCCATGATCTTGAGCAGGGTGGACTTGCCCGAGCCGTTCAGGCCGAGCACGCCAATCTTCGCGCCGGGGAAGAACGACAGGGAAATATCCTTGAGAATCTGGCGCTTCGGCGGCACGATCTTGCCGACGCGGTTCATTGTGTAGACGTATTGAGCCATGGGGTTTTCCGGATTACGTGAAAAGAGATGAGTAGGATACGACAGTTATGCGGCGCCGGCCTTGGCGGACCAGGCCCGCCAGAGGCCTTCCGCCGAATAGACCAGCAACGCCGTCCAGATCAATGCGAAGCCGATCAGGCGTGCGCCGTCGAAGGCTTCGTTGTAGAGCCATACGCCGAGCATGAGCTGCAGCGTGGGGCCGATGTATTGCAGCAGGCCAAGTACCGACATTGGAATGCGGCGCGCGCCGGCGGCGAAGCAGAGCAGGGGCACGGCGGTAATCGGTCCGGCCAGCGCCAGCAGCCAGCGGGTGGCGGAGCTGCCGGTCGTGAAACTGTTCTGTCCGTCGAGCGACAGTACGACGAGGTAACCGAGAGCAAGCGGGAACAGCAGCAAGGTCTCCAGCGCCAGCCCTTCGAGCGCGCCAAGCGAAGCCGTCTTGCGCAACAGGCCGTACAGGCCGAAAGTTGCCGCCAGCGCCAGCGCGATCCACGGCAGATGACCGACCTGCCAGGTCAGCCAGAGGACGCCGCAGGCGGCGATGGCGATCGCGGCCCACTGTCCCGGGCGCATCCGCTCGCCCAGTACGATGAAGCCGAGCAGCACATTGAAGAGCGGATTGATGAAGTATCCGAGACTGGATTCCACCACCCGGCCATGATTGACGGCCCAGATGTAAACAAACCAATTGCTCGCGAGCAGGAGCGCGCTCGCCGTGAAGCCTGCCAGCACTTTCGGCTTGCGGATCACATCGCCCAGCCATACCCATTGTTTGCGCAACGACAGCAGCACCACTACCAGCAGCAGCGACCACACCATGCGGTGGACCAGGATTTCACTGGCGGGCACATGCTGCAGCGCCTTGAAGTACACCGGGAAAAGGCCCCACATCGCATAAGCGGCGGCGGCATAAAGCATTCCTGCATGCATGGTAGATATATTGAAAAGTGAAACGATCCGAAAGACGTGAGACCGTGCGGCGTTGGTTGGTTATAGTTGCCGAGGGTGTGCAATTATCGCAGCAATCGGAATATCAGATCATCGCTCCCGCGCAGCCGCTCCAACCTTCGGCACCATGATGTTCTTGGCATAGGGCAATGTGGCATATATGATGCTTCCCATCTGTTTCCGTCCGGCCGCAGCAAGCTTCTCCCGATTCGCCACCATGACTTCCTCCGAACTTTCCCTGATCGATATGTTGCGCCAGGCCGCCTGGGCGCAATCGCTGAGCGCCGAGCAAATGGCGCGGGTGGAGGCGGAAACCATTGAGCGTTTCGTGCCCGCCGGCGGCTATGCATGCCGCAAGGGAGAGTCGGCCGATTTCTGGATCGGCGCCATCGACGGACTGGTGAAGATGAGCAGCGAATCGCCGGAAGGCAAGACCATCACTTTCACCGGCCTGCTGAGCGGCGGCTGGTTCGGCGAGGGATCGCTGCTCAAAACCGGGCCGCGCCAATATGATGTCATCGCCATACGCGACACCCGCCTTGCCCTGATGCCGCGCAGCCTGTTCCTTTATCTCCTGGATAACAGCATCGCCTTCAACCGCTTCGTCATGACCTTGCTGAACGAACGGCTCGGCATGTTCATTTCGCTGGTCGAATTCGACCGCATGCTCGATACCAATGCGCGCCTGGCGCGCTGCCTCGCGGCATTGTTCAATCCGCACCTCAACCCGGGCATCAGTCCCGAAATCAAGATTTCGCAGGAAGAAATCGGCTACCTCGCAGGCGCATCACGCCAGCGGGTCAACGGCGGGCTGAAGGTGCTGGAAGAAGCGGGACTGGTGAAACTGGAGTACGGGCGCATCACCGTGCTCGACCTCGACGGGCTGCGCCGTTATCCATATTGACCCCGGCGGCCGACGAAACCGGACCGCGCCGATCAGGTCAGGCCGCGACCAGCCTCTGGAAGAAGTAGGTGGCCGGCGTCAGCGGTGCCGGTGATTCATAGCGCTGCTTCTCGCCGCGACGGAATGCGACCGGCTTCGCAAATGCCGGCCCGTCGTAGACGAAGGTATGGAATTCGCCGTTCTCGCCGCAGGCGTCCACGCCTTCCGGCAAGTCATCGATGAATGACTGGTCGAACTCGCGTCCGCAAAAATCCTCGGACAGGTGATTGCCGTTGATGCATACCACGACCGCCTTGAAACCGAGTGACAGGAATTCCTGCACCAGCCTCAGGCGCGGTTCGTCCCATAGCGGCAGGGAAGGCGCGATGCCGGCTTCGGCGCATACCTTTTCCTCCCACTCACGGTGGGGCACCAGGTCGATGTCGCCGAAGATCGCGTGGCTGATGCCATCCGCGCGCGCGTCGCGCAAGGTGGCGATGAAGCGTTCCTGGTAGGTTTCCCACGAAGTACGGTAGAAGCGCATCTCGGCGCCAAGCGCATCCGCCTGCGCTGTCAGCAGTTCCGGCGGCACGCCGTGCGAGCGCGCGCTTTCGCCGGTTTCATCCATGGCGGTGATCAGGCGGCGTATCGTCATGCCCGACTGGCGGGCGCGCCACATCGCGAGGCAGGAATCCTTGCCACCGCTCCATGAGACGAGCGCGGAGTGTCCGGTTGCGGCATTGCCCATGAATGGTCCTGGAGGAATGAAGGAAGGCGCAATACTACTGCTGTTTGCCGCATTCCGGGCAGAATCGGGTGCCCGGCGCGATCTCCGCCGAGCAGCCGCTGCAGTTTGATTTGACCGCCATCTTGTGTCCGCATTCCGGACAGAATTTTGCGCCGCGCGTTTCGGCGTTGCATCCCGGGCAGACCAGCTGCACGTCGCGTTTGACGTCCCGCTTCCTGCCGCGTTTCAGTCCCTCCTCGACAGCCGCTTCCATCGCACCCTGGCTTTCGGCCTGGGCGCGTGCCGCCGCGATCTGCACTTCGACGTCGGGCGCGCAATTGAGGCAGAAACCGCTGGCCTTGTCCGTGCAGGGCGCGCACACGTACTGGAAACACTTGGCGCAACGATGGAAATGGCCCTTCGCATCCGTGACCGCTTCCTGGAACGCCTCGTCCCGGGCGGAATTCCAGCCGGCCTGGGCAAGGCCATCAAGCGCGCTGCTGGCGCCGCCGAGCACGCCGCCAAAGAATCCGGCCGCCTTGGAGACCCATCCTGACGCCTGTCCGCTGCGATAGGGTTTGTACCTGGTGCGCCATGCATCGTTGCAGCGCTCGCAATGGAACTGGAACTGGAAACCGGCATCGACGCCGTCCTGCTGACTGAGATCCTGGTAGTTGTCGGCAAACTTGAACTGGGACATGCGCACTCCGGAAACGGATTTCTTGAAGGCATTATTTTAGCCCGCAAGGAATCCGATCCCGCCGGATTTTTATAGAGTGACAACCCTACATGTTGCGCCGGTACTGTCCGCCCACCTCGAACAATGCATCGGTGATCTGGCCGAGCGAACACACCCGGACCGCGTCCATCAGCTTGGCGAACACGTTGCCGTCGTCGATCACCGTCTGCTGCAGTTCCGCCAGCACGGCGGGCGCCCGCGCCGCATTGCGGGCATGGAATTCGGCCAGCCGCTTCAGTTGCGACTGCTTTTCATCGTCGGTCGAACGCGCCAGTTCGAGTGCCTGCGGCGTCAGGTCGCCTTTCGGGTTGCGGAAGGTGTTGACGCCGATGATGGGCAGCGTGCCGTCGTGCTTCAGGTGCTCGTAATGCATCGACTCTTCCTGGATCTTGCCGCGCTGGTAGCCGGTCTCCATCGCGCCCAGCACGCCGCCACGCTCGGCGATGCGCTCGAACTCCTGCAGCACCGCTTCCTCCACCAGGTCGGTCAGTTCCTCGATGATGAAGCTGCCCTGGTTCGGGTTCTCGTTCTTCGCCAGCCCCCACTCGCGGTTGATGATGAGCTGGATGGCCAGCGCCCGGCGCACCGATTCGTCGGTCGGCGTGGTGATCGCCTCGTCGTAGGCATTGGTATGCAGCGAATTGCAGTTGTCGTAGATCGCGATCAGCGCCTGCAGCGTGGTGCGGATATCGTTGAAATCGATTTCCTGCGCATGCAGCGAGCGGCCGGAGGTCTGGATGTGATACTTGAGTTTCTGTGCGCGCTCGTTGGCGCCGTACTTGTCACGCATCGCCACCGCCCAGATGCGCCGCGCAACCCGTCCCAGCACTGTGTATTCCGGGTCCATGCCGTTGGAGAAGAAGAACGACAGGTTGGGGGCGAAATCGTCGATGTGCATGCCGCGCGCGAGGTAGGCTTCGACGAAGGTGAAGCCGTTCGACAGGGTGAAGGCGAGCTGAGAGATCGGGTTGGCGCCGGCTTCGGCGATGTGATACCCGGAGATCGACACCGAATAGAAATTGCGCACCTGGTGATGCACGAAATATTCCTGTATATCGCCCATCACCTTCAGCGAAAACTCGGTCGAGAAGATGCAGGTGTTCTGTCCCTGGTCTTCCTTCAGGATGTCGGCCTGCACCGTGCCGCGCACGTTCTGCAGCACCCATGCGCGGATCTTCGCAGCCTCGTCGTCGGTTGGTTCGCGCCTGTTGTCGGCGCGGAACTTGTCCATCTGCTGGTCGATCGCGGTGTTCATGAACATCGCCAGGATGCTCGGTGCCGGACCGTTGATGGTCATCGATACCGAGGTCGACGGGCTGCACAGGTCGAAACCGTCATACAGCACCTTCATATCATCCAGCGTCGCGATCGACACGCCGGAGTTGCCGATCTTGCCGTAGATATCCGGGCGCAGGGCCGGGTCGGCGCCGTACAGCGTCACCGAATCGAAAGCGGTCGACAGGCGCTTGGCGTCCATGCCCTCGGACACCAGCTTGAAACGGCGATTGGTGCGGAAGGCGTCGCCTTCGCCGGCGAACATGCGGGTCGGGTCCTCGCCCTCGCGCTTGAAGGCGAACACGCCGGAAGTGTAAGGGAAGGATCCGGGCACGTTTTCCAGCATCAGCCAGCGCAGAATTTCGCCGTGGTCCTCGAACTTCGGCAAGGACACCTTGCGGATGGTTGTGCCGGACAGCGTTTTCTGCACGAGGCGGGTGCGGATTTCTTTGTCGCGGATCTTTACGACATAGTCGTCGCCGGCATAGGCGGCCTGCATGTCCGGCCACATCGCCAGCAGTTTCCTGGCTCCGCTGTCCATGGCGTTGTCGCGCTCAAGGATCACGTCGTCGAAATCGGCGTTCCTGCCAGCGGCTGTCAGCATGCGCCTGGCTTCCTGCAACTGCTGCCGTTCCCGCGCCAGCTTCACTTGCTTCTGCGCGTTGCGGTGGTAACCGCGCACCGTGTCCGCGATCTCCGCCAGGTAGCGCGACCGTGCCGGCGGCACGATCGCATTTTTTCCCGACGAGAACCGCACCGACACCGGCGCCAGCTTGCCGGGTTGCGTCTTCAATCCCCGTTCCGCCAGTTTCGGCAACAAACCGTGGTACAGGGCCGTCACGCCATCATCATTGAAGCGTGACGCCTGTGTGCCGTACACCGGCATCTCGTCCGTCGACTTGCTCCACAGTTCGCGGTTGCGCTGGTACTGCTTCGCCACGTCGCGCAACGCATCCTGCGCGCCCTTGCGGTCGAACTTGTTGATCGCGACGAAATCGGCGAAATCCAGCATGTCGATTTTTTCCAGTTGCGATGCGGCGCCGAATTCCGGCGTCATCACATACATGCTCAGGTCCACGTGCGGCACGATCGCCGCATCGCCCTGGCCGATGCCGGAAGTTTCGACGATCACCAGGTCGAAGCCGGCCGCCTTGCAGGCGGCGATCACATCCGGCAGCGCCTGCGAAATCTCCGAGCCGGCTTCGCGCGTCGCCAGCGAACGCATGAAGATGCGCGCCGGACCGCCCCACGGGTTGATCGCGTTCATGCGGATGCGGTCGCCCAGCAGCGCACCGCCGGATTTGCGCCGCGACGGGTCGATCGAGATCAGCGCGATGTTCAATGCATCCTGCTGGTCGAGCCGGATGCGCCGGATCAGTTCGTCGGTCAGCGACGACTTGCCGGCACCGCCGGTGCCGGTGATGCCCAGCACAGGCGCAGTGGCGGCTTTCGCCGCCGCATGCAGTTCCTGCTTGAAGTCAGCGG
>NZ_DAIUCO010000217.1:0-9356 GCF_036846085.1 Noviherbaspirillum sp.
GCGCTGAACCATCTATGGGAAACCGGTTTCACCCGCGCCGAACTGATGGCGCTGGGCTTGCGGCTGGGCGCCGACGTGCCGTTCTTTCTATATGGTCAAAACGCATTTGCGGAAGGCGTGGGCGAAGAACTCATGCCGCTGGAAACGCCCGATTGTTGGTATGTCGTCATCGAACCAGGTGTCGCCGCGCCGACCGCCGCCATTTTTGCCTCACCGGAATTGACACGGAATACAAAACCGGTCAGAATAACGGACTTTTCCAAGGCCTCCATCGGCTTCGGAAAGAACGACCTGCAAGTCGTGGCAACCAGGATGTTTCCACAGATCGCCGAGGCACTCGAAATGCTCGGGCAATATGGGGAAGCAAGGATGACCGGCTCTGGTGCGTGTGTGTTTTGTGGATTTACTCACGAACACGAAGCAGACCGGGCGATACGGGAAATCCGGGAAAGCGAACCGGCACATTGGAACGCTTGGAAAGCCCGGGCGATACAGCAACATCCGCTGTCGCACTTGTTGAAGTCATAGCCAAAATTTTTTGTGGCCGTATTTCAGTTGCGCCATGCGCACAAAATACGGCCACAAACGACCGGTTGTGTAGGGGAGTCGCCAAGTTGGTCAAGGCACCGGATTTTGATTCCGGCATTCGAAGGTTCGAATCCTTCCTCCCCTGCCATTAAATTCAAAATAAAAAAATACATACAAGCCGCCAACGCAAGACAAGAATGTCAAGCTATGGCGGCTTTCAATTTTAACCATTGCACTTAGGTACCTCATGGCGCTTGAAAACCTGATGGTTTTTACGGGCAATGCAAATCCGGAGTTGGCTGCCGGCGTTGCAAAACAGCTCGGCATTCCCCTCGGCAAAGCCGTTATCTCGAAATTTTCCGACGGCGAAGTGATGGTTGAAATCAACGAGAATGTGCGCGGCAAGGATGTATTCGTGCTGCAGTCGACCTGTGCGCCGACCAATGATCACCTGATGGAAATCATGTTGATGGTCGATGCGCTGAAGCGGGCCTCCGCCGGCCGCATCACCGCGGCGATCCCCTACTTCGGTTATGCCCGCCAGGACCGTCGTCCGCGCTCCGCCCGGGTGGCGATTTCCGCCAAGGTAGTCGCCAACATGCTCCAGGAAGCCGGTGTTGAACGCGTCTTGATCATGGATCTGCATGCAGACCAGATCCAGGGCTTCTTTGATATCCCGGTAGACAATATCTACGCATCGCCGATCCTGCTGAGCGATCTGGTGAGCAAGAATTACGATGACCTGTTGGTGGTGTCGCCCGATGTTGGCGGTGTCGTGCGCGCACGTGCACTCGCAAAGCGCCTGGATTGCGATCTTGCCATCATCGACAAGCGCCGTCCGAAAGCGAATGTATCGGAAGTGATGAATATCATCGGCGAAGTGGAAGGCCGCAACTGCGTGATCATGGATGACATGGTTGACACCGCCGGCACCCTGACGAAGGCCGCCGAAGTGCTAAAGGACCGTGGCGCAAAGAAGGTCATCGCGTATTGCACCCATCCGGTGCTTTCCGGTCCGGCGATCGAACGTATCGCAACATCGCCTCTTGATGAATTGGTCGTCACGGACACCATCCCGCTTACGCCGGCTGCGAAAGCATGCCACAAGATCCGCCAGCTCACCTGCGCCGATCTGCTTGCGGAAACGTTCAAGCGGATTTCCAAAGGCGATTCGGTGATGTCGCTGTTTGCGGACTAAGTTTTCGGTTGGCAATTTTTCCCGGCCAGTTTGAGCCGGGCGTGTTTGCCTGCCATGTTTGAATTCCCGGCTTCGAAGAAGCCGGCCTTTGAATCCCCTGGTCGCGGGGGATTAAACCGCAAGGCAAGACGCCTTGCATCTATTGGAGCTTCAAAATGAAAGTTATCGCATTCCCACGCAAAGAGCAGGGGTCCGGAGCGAGCCGCCGCCTGCGCAATGCTGGTCAAACCCCAGGCATCGTCTACGGTGGCACGAGCGCCCCTGTCGCAATCGCGCTCGACCATAACGCTCTGTTCCATGCCCTGAAAAAGGAAACATTCCATTCGTCGATCCTCGACATGGAAATCGAAGGCAAAGTGGAACAGGTTCTGCTGCGCGACTTCCAGATGCACGCATACAAGCAGCTAGTCATGCACGCTGACTTCCAGCGCGTCGATGCGAAGCAGAAGATCCACACCAAGGTGCCCCTGCACTTCATCAATGCGGAAGTATCTCCCGCAGTGAAGCTGTCCTCCGCCGTGATCAGCCACGTGATGAACGAGCTGGACGTCTCCTGCCTGCCGGGCGACCTGCCGGAATTCGTTGAAGTCGACCTCTCCAACATGGAAGCCGGCGGCACGATTCACCTGAGCGACATCCAGTTGCCGAAAGGCGTGACCGCCGTTCTGCACGGACAGGACGACCCGACGATCGCAACCGCAAGCATCCCAGCCGGCCAGGTATCCGCTGACGACGCTGCCGAAGGCGCATCGGACGACAAGAAGTAAATTGCATTTTCGGCTTGATAGCCGGGTGAAAAACCCGCCAACTTGGCGGGTTTTTTATTGCCCGCGTGTTTCCTTGCCGAATCCGGGATAATTGCCGCCTGAATCGACAACCATTTCCATCACCATGCCCATACGCCTGATCGCCGGCCTCGGCAATCCCGGACCGGAATACGAACTCACACGCCACAATGCGGGCTTCTGGCTGGTCGATGCACTGGCCAGCGGCGCACTGACGCGCGAGTCGCGTTACAACGCGCTGGTAGCAAAAAAGAACATCGCCGGCCAGGAGGTTTGGCTGATAGAGCCGCAAACCTACATGAACCGCTCGGGGCAATCGGTGGGCGCGCTGGCGCGTTTCTTTAAAATCGCGCCGGATGAAATCCTGGTGGTCCACGACGAGCTTGACCTGCCTCCCGGTGCGGCCAAGATCAAGAAAGGCGGTTCGTCGGGCGGGCACAACGGCCTGAAGGACATCACTTCTGCGCTCGGCACCCAGGATTACTGGCGCTTGCGTATCGGCATCGGCCATCCCCGATCGCTGAATCTGCAGCAGGCTGTGGTGGATTTCGTCTTGCATCGTCCCCGCAAGGAAGAACAGCCGCTGATCGACAGCGCGATCTCCAGCAGCCTCTCCGTGATCCCGCTGCTATGCGAAGGCAAGTTCGAAGCTGCGATGATGCAATTGCACACCGCGAAATGATCCGCGTTCATGCACCGTGCCTGAGGGACGAACGCCCGCAATGAGCATGATCACCATCAGCGCCGGACCAAAGGCCATGGAACACTTGCGCAATGCAGGTCTGCGCGCACAGGACATCGCGATCGTTCCCGCGGCGGCAGGCGGCCCCAAGGGGCT
Source organism: Noviherbaspirillum sp. (assembly GCF_036846085.1). NCBI lineage: Bacteria > Pseudomonadati > Pseudomonadota > Betaproteobacteria > Burkholderiales > Oxalobacteraceae > Noviherbaspirillum > Noviherbaspirillum sp. The sequence continues at coordinate 3,350 of NZ_DAIUCO010000217.1, forward strand.
CATCTTTCAAAAGCTCGACCAATGGCTGTTCGGCACCTGGCTGCCTTCGGCGCCCCGGGAACGATCGCTGATCGGCGCCTCCATCGGCGCCTGGAGGATGGCTGCGGCATGTTCCGCCGACCCGGTCGCCGCCTTCCAGCGGCTCGGCGACCTGTATTGCGAACAACGCTATCCGCCCAAGCCGTCCCCGCAGACGGTCAGCGAGTTCTGCACCCGCTTTCTTGCGGATCTAATCGCCGGGGAGGAAGCGGCGGTCACGCAGCATCCCCACCATCGTCTGCATATCCTCGCATCGCGCGGCAGTCGCTTTTTGAAAGCGCCGCGCTTCAAGGCATCGGCCATGGTCGGATTCGGTGCCGCGGTGCTCGGCAACATGCTTTCCCGTTCCCAACTGGCGCATCATCTCGAACGCGTCGTGATTGGCGATGCGCGCGATCCGGCGTTCTGGCTGAAAGCGAAGTTCGATGCGTTCAACACCCATTTCTCACTGCTGTCAGCCGACAACATCCATTCCGCCTTGCTGGCCTCGGCCACGTTGCCCTTCATCATGGAGCCGGTCCGAGACGTCGCCCATGCCCCGGCCGGCACATACTGGGATGGCGGACTGATCGACTACCACCTGGCCCTGCCCTACTCGCGCGTTGTCGGCAACCCGGAAGGTGGATTGGTACTCTATCCGCATTTCGGTGCGCACCTGGTTCCCGGATGGTTCGACAAGCAACTCCCCTGGCGACGCGCGTCCATTGGGCGGAACCGTCACTGGCTGGATAACGTCATCCTGGTCTCGCCGTCAACCGCGTTTCTGCGAACGCTTACCCGCGGCAAGCTGCCGGACCGGAATGACTTTCTCTACTACGGCATCAATCACGATTTGCGTATCCTGAATTGGCAACTTGCCATCAGCGAAGGCGGCAGGCTGCGGGATGCATTCGCCGCCTTCGTCGAAAAACCCGACATGTCCATCGTGCGCCCGCTCTGACCGGCTGCTGAAAACAGCACGGGCAAGTCGATTTTCGGCCGTAAAGCGCACACATTCAAACCTGCGCCGAGCGTCACAGGCCGCAAAACGGGCCGCGCGGCAGTTTATCAACGGCCTGGGAACCTGTTCCAAGGGCTCGCTACGGTAAAATAGCGGGTTAATTCCTCTCTCAAGCGAAGCACATACCATGAGTCTCCAATGCGGCATCGTCGGCCTGCCTAACGTCGGCAAATCCACCCTCTTCAATGCGCTTACCAAAGCCGGGATCGCCGCCGAAAATTATCCTTTCTGCACCATCGAGCCGAACGTCGGCATCGTTGAAGTGCCGGACCCGCGCCTGCAGGCACTCGCAGAGATCGTGAAGCCGGAACGCATTCTCCCTGCGGTCGTGGAATTCGTCGATATCGCCGGCCTGGTTGCCGGCGCGTCCAAGGGTGAAGGACTCGGCAACCAGTTCCTGGCACATATCCGCGAAACTGATGCCATCGTGAACGTCGTGCGTTGTTTCGAAGACCCGAACGTGATCCACGTTGCCGGAAAGGTCAGTCCGCTCGACGACATCGCGGTCATCCAGACCGAACTGGCATTGGCCGACATGGGGACGGTCGAAAAGGCGATTCATCGTGAAAACAAGAAAGCGCGCTCCGGCGACAAGGAAGCGGCCAAGCTGGTGGCACTGCTGGAACGCATCATGCCCGAACTGAATGATGCCAAGCCGGTACGCGCACTGGGCCTGGATGCGGAAGAACTGGCATTGATCAAACCGCTCTGCCTGATCACCGCCAAGCCGGCAATGTATGTTGCCAACGTCTCGGACACCGGCTTTACCAACAATCCGCTGCTGGACCAATTGACCGCCTACGCGAAGGAGCAGAACGCTCCCATCGTCGCCATCTGCGCCGCCATCGAGGCCGAAATCGCCGATCTCGACGATGCCGACAAAGGCGAATTCCTGGCCGACATGGGCATGGAAGAACCGGGACTGGATCGCCTGATTCGCGCCGCCTTCAAGCTGCTCGGACTGCAGACGTATTTCACCGCCGGCGTGAAGGAAGTGCGCGCATGGACCGTCCCGGTCGGTGCCACGGCGCCGCAGGCGGCGGGTGTCATCCACACCGATTTCGAACGTGGCTTCATTCGCGCCCAGACGATTGCCTACGACGATTACATCGCCTACAAGGGCGAGCAGGGCGCCAAGGAAGCGGGCAAAATGCGCGCGGAAGGCAAGGAGTATGTCGTCAAGGATGGCGATGTGCTGAATTTCCTGTTCAACGTCTAACTCGACGCCTGCCCCATATCGACCCGTATTGCGCCGCCCGTAATCCCATGCCAACGCTTACCGAGCTGAACCTATATCCAATCAAGTCCTGCGCCGGCATCGCGCTGCGCGAAGCCACGATCACAGCGGCCGGTTTGATGACTGATCATATATATGACCGCGAATGGGTGGTCGTCGATATGGATGGCGAGTTCCTGACCCAGCGCGAGTTTCCGAAGATGGCGCTGGTCAGGCCGCGCCTCAAATCGGACATGCTGGAGCTGCGGGCACCGGGCATGCTCGGCCTCGATGTGCCGCTCGACCTGCCGGACCCGGATCATGCATCCACGCGTGACGTCAGGATTTGGGGCGATGTCGTGAAAGCCTACGATTGCGATGAAACGACAGCGACCTGGTTTTCCAAGTTTCTTGGCACACCATGCCGCCTAGTGCGTTTTCATCCGGATGCGAAGCGGATTGCCGACACCGCCCGAACCGGCGGCATGGAAGTCCCGGCCATGTTCTCGGATGGGTATCCGGTGCTGGTCATCTCGCAGGCGTCGCTGGCTGACCTGAACGGAAAGCTCGTTGCGTCGGGGCGGGATGCGCTGCCGATGAATCGATTCCGCCCGAATATCGTCATAGACGGGGTTGAAGCGTTTGAGGAAGACTACGCGGAATACATCCGGATCGGCGGCTCCGCGCTCAAGCCGGTCAAGCCCTGCCCTCGCTGCCCGATCCCGTCGATCGATCAGGCCACTGGTACCGCCGGACCGGACCCGATCGATGTACTGCGTACGTATCGCAGCAATCCCGATATCGGCGGCGGCATTGCGTTCGGCATGAACGCCATCCTTACCGAAGGTGAAGGTCAGATCCTGCGTATCGGTCAGGACGTGGAAATGCAGATTGCATTTCGTTAAAACTTGGTGTTTGCCGCTTCTTCGCCATTGTTGCGGTCGGGAATGAGTCGCGATAGTATGCGTGCACACCTGACAGGCGATTTCGGGAAATAAAGTACGGCCGCTGATAGGTGAATTGCCATCGGAGCGCATGCCTAATGTCGGACGAACTGATCTCTGAAAATCAGCGCTTGCGCATCTACCTGAACGAGCTGCTCGAACAGGCCCGCCGCAATCAGCAGATCCTGCGCCACCAGCACGCCCTGGATCTCGAAGTTATCGGCGCGGGGAGTTTTCGGGAACTGGTATCCAGCATCTTTCAGACCCTGCCGGTTTCATCCCGGCTCGACGTCGTCACGCTGCTGCTGATCGACCCGGCATATGACATTCGCCGCATATTGGCGGACCTGCAAATACCGTTGCGAGACTTCCCGCATTTGCTGTTCGCGCAGGACGAATCGGAATTCGGCGAGTTGTGCGGCCGCCTTGATCGGCCGCTGCTGGAACTCTACACCGAGCAGCGCCACGGATTCCTTTTCCCCGAACCGATTCCGATGCCGAAGAGTGTTGCCTTGATGCCGCTGCGGCGTCAGGGCCGGCTGATCGGCTGCCTGAATCTTGGCAGCTTCGATCCGACCCGCTTCTCGCCCGATATGGCAACCGACTTCATTGAACACCGCGGGTCGATCGTCGCCATATGCCTGGAAAATGTTCTCAACCATGAACGCCTCAAACACATTGGACTCACCGATCCGCTCACCGGCGTCAACAACCGCCGCTACGTCGAACGGCGATTGCTCGAGGAGATCGGCCGTACGCGCCGGCAGGGGTATGCATTGTCATGCATGTATATCGACATTGATCATTTCAAACAGATCAACGATCGGGTCGGACACCAGGCGGGCGATGAAGTGCTGCGGGAAGTCGCGGCGCGCATCAAGGCGGAACTGCGGATGACGGATGCACTTGGGCGTTTCGGCGGAGAGGAATTCGTCGTGATGCTGATCGACGCCGATTGCAAGGATGCAGCAAGCGTGGCGGAACGCATCCGGCAAAGCGTCGCGGAGCCGGCATTGGAACTTGGCAGCGGCGAGAAACTCGAGGTGACGGTATCGATCGGGGTAGCGATGCTGAATGAAACCGACGGCATCGAGCCAGTAGATGCAATTGCCCGCAGATTCATCGCCCGGGCGGACCGGGCATTGTACAGGGCCAAAAAGGAAGGTCGAAACCGGGTGGTCGCTGCGGACTAGCTCTTTTCGGATTGCAGCCGCTCATACTTTGCCTGCAACTCTTCCTTCGTTTCACGCCAGGCAGGATTGAATGGAATACAACTGACGGGACAAACCTGCTGGCATTGCGGCTCGTCATGATGACCAACGCATTCGGTGCACTTGTTCGGGTCGATCTCATAGATCTCGGTGCCCATGTAGATCGCATCGTTGGGGCACTCGGGCTCGCAAACGTCGCAGTTGATGCATTCGTCCGTAATCATCAACGCCATATGACCACTCCATTGACGGGACGAATCCCCCGCGCGCTTGCAAGCGCGCGAGGCGCAACCCGGTGCAAAACCATGTTTTGCAAAACCCCGGGCCGCGTGTCCGTAATCATCAACGCCATGTAACCACCTCAGTGACAGGACGAATACTCCACGCGCCTGCAGGCGCGCAAGGGGTGCGACGAGCAACCCGGTGCGACGCCGTGCTTTGCACAAACCCAGAATACGGTTGCGTAATCATCAACGCCATACGAACCATTAGAATATTCCGATAACCAAGAACGACTCTTACTTTATGTGCCGGCAGCCATCTTTGTTTTCAACCACTTTTCCACCGAGGGGAAGACGAATTTCGATACATCGCCGCCGAGTGTAGCGATCTCGCGCACGATGGTACCGGAAATGAATTGATATTGATCGGAAGGCGTCAGAAACAGGGTTTCGACATCCGGAAGCAAATAGCGGTTCATGCCCGCCATCTGGAACTCGTATTCGAAGTCGGATACCGCACGCAGACCTCGCACGATGACGCGCGCATCATGCCGTCGAACGAAATCCTTCAGCAAGCCGGAAAAACTTTCCACCTGCACATTCGGATAATGCCCGAGCACCTCATTGGCGATCAGCAGACGCTCATCGAGAGAGAAGAAAGGCTTTTTGTTTTTGCTGTCGGCAACGCCGACGATCAGCTTGTCAAACAATCCAGACGCCCTGCGCACCAGATCCTCATGTCCTCGTGTGAGGGGATCGAACGTTCCTGGATAAACTGCTGTGACCATCGTGGGCTCCGTGATCGAAAAGAAAGCGCATTATGCCTCAATTCGAGGCAAAGTATTGCGCTGCAGCACATGATAAAAAACCATGCCGGCCTTATCGGCTCGCACCACCTTCCAAGCCGCCAGCCAATCCGGCACCGATGCATCGCCCGTCAGTGAAAATTCAGACTCCACGTAGAGCAAGCCATCGTCCGAAAGAAGGCGATCGCATAACGGCAGCATTCTCGGCAACCAGTCTTGATGATACGGCGGATCAAGAAATATTACACCGAAGCGTGTCGATAGCCTTTGCACGGTCGTCCCCGCATCACCACGCAGAATGCTGACCTGTGAAGCCTGCAATTTGACTTTCGTCGCTTCGAGTTGCCGGACTGCAGCCGCACTGCCCTCCACCATCACCACCTCTGCAGCACCCCGGCTGGCTGCCTCAAATCCGAGTGCCCCGGTACCGGCAAACAAATCAAGACAGGCGACCTTCTCCCATGAGTTGTCCAGCAGATGGCCGAGCCAGTTGAACAAGGTTTCACGTACCCGATCGGGAGTCGGGCGCAAACCCTCAACTTCGAGCACGGGCAGCGGCGTGCGCTTCCA